>CADBMP010000266.1 GCA_902795775.1 uncultured Lachnospiraceae bacterium
GTGACAGAAATCTCATCTTCCTTATTATCCTTGAGCTTCTTTCCTTTCTGCCCCTCCGGCGCCGGATTTGAAAACGGAGCAAAAACCACAGCCCTCCCCCTGCCTGCTGCCATCCCGCCATCATCAGCAGGCAAAACTACCGCTACCATTACTGCCAGCCCTATCCCTAGTATCTTTTTTAACAACATCTTATTTTCTCCTTTTTCTATTACCAATTTTTACATACTGATATCAGCCTAAAAGGTACTTTGGCACAAAGTGCATTTTTTCATCATTCTTCATGCTTATCATAATACATTCTGTCATCCGCAGCTTTGATCATCTTTTTCACATCCCGGAATTCAGAATAAGGTGCCCAGCCTGCAGCAACATGCATCCGGAAAGAATGCCCCTCCAGCATCCTGACCTCCCTTTGTTTTAAATGTATATGATCCATAATAGATAAAATCGTTTTGCTTACCATGACAGGAGTATCATACTTCGGAATCTGACGGAGAATATGAAAACAATCCCCGCCCATTCTTGCCACCACACCTGCACTTCCGGCAATCCTCAGTAAATCCCCCGCCACCATCTGGAGATACGCATCACCAAAACTGTGTCCATACGCTTTGTTCAGTTCTTTAAAATTATTTACATCTAATACAATAATCGCAAAATCGACCCCATGTTTTTCATATTCTGCCTTATACTCTTCTACCGCCTCCAAAAAACCTCTCCGATTCAGAAGTCCTGTCAATTCATCTGTATTTGCCTTTTTTATCAGGTGGCTCATACTCTCTTTTCTGTCTGTAACATCCTGAAAATAACCAATCAGTCCAACGACTTCACCGGCATCATCCCTCACCGGAAGCTTTGTCGCAATTATATGGCAGACCTTTCCCTTTATAATACATTTACCCGGGCTCTGGTAAATTGGTTCTCCACTCTCCAGCACCCGACTCTCATCGTTCTGATACGGTTCCGGATTAATATGCCATCCCATATCTTCATCTGTTTTTCCTAATATTTCTTCCTCTGACAGCCCATAATAGTCCAAAAAGCTTTTGTTCGCACCTAGAAACTTTCTTTCCTTGTCTTTCCAAAATACATTGATTTCTGACTGTGAAATCAACGATTGTAACAAATGCTTTTCTGTAAACTGATTTTCTTCCATATTCCCATACTCCATCATCATTCTTAATTAAGGAACTGTAATATCTGCCAAAACTCTTTCATATATGGATTTTTGGCAAATACCATTTCATCCAGAACATTAAAATACGGTATACTTAATATTGAGCGTAAATATCCCTGCAGCCACAAAAATCCTTATAGAACAAGAAAAGCCAAAACAGATGGCACTCTACCAATCTCCGCCTGGCTTTCCGTAAAATAAACATTTTTTTAACATATTATTTTAAATTTAACAATGACATGACACCCTTTGCAGACTGATTTGCCTGTACCATCATGGAAACCCCGGACTGCATCAATATATCCGTCATCGCATACTGCACCATAGACTTTTCCATATCTGTATCACGAATACGGGATTCTGCGTCTGTAATATTATAATTATAATCGTTCACCTGCTCCAGTGCATGTTCTATTCTTCCACCAACTGCACCGTAATAACTTCTCTTTAAATGCACATATTCTTCTGCCAAATCAAAGGCAGTAATCGCTTTATTGGCTTCCTCCTGCGTACTGACATTAGCCTCCCTGATTCCAAGATCATCCGGATCAATAGAGAACAAATGAACGGAAATATACTGTCCGGATAAAGGTCCCACTTGAAATACCACACTATGATTCTCTTCATCCGTATGCATTTCAAAATTACCCTTCTGCGCAAAAACAGAAATCTGATTAAAGGTCGCCTCATTCAATATCTCCATTTCCTTTTTCAACTGCCCCACTTCTTCCTGCACAGCAGCCCTGTCTCCTTCTGATAAGGTATCATTTGCAGCACGTACTGACAATTCCCTGCACCTCTGCAATAAATTCGTGGCATCCTCAAAAGCTGCATTTGCAGTCTGGATCATAGAAATACCGTCCTGACAATTTCTGTCAGCTATTGCCAGCCCCCGGATCTGTCCCCGCATCTTTTCAGAAATCTGAAAATACGCAATATCGTCTGCAGCTTCATTGATTTTATATCCGGAAATCAATTTTTCAGCCGAAGCTTTATTCCTTGATTTTGAGATATTAAACTTCCTGGCACTATTTTCTGCAGTTGTGTTTTTTCTGATAATCATTTCTGACACCTCCCTGTTTCTAAAGCTCTACTTCCTTGTAGATATGACCTGCATTTATGCAGTTTCCACCCTTAATCCAAAAACATTCTCTGTTCGTACAAAAAAACGCTTATTATCCACCTAACTTATATTGTAACACCAATCCCCCACCCTCTGTCAAGCCCCTTTTTTCAATACACCAGAGCATGGCATATTTCCATTTATAATTTATATCGGTCATCCGCTCCTTTATTTTAATATGCCTGCTTACTGTTTTTTATTTTCTTTGTTATTCATACCGCCTCATCTATTATCCTGTGCAGTTTTTGTCTCTACTGCCAAATCCTGGCAGACTGTAAAATTATCCTGCGTCTTTGTGCATAACAGAAAACAGACAGGAGAACATCTTCCTTCTCCTGCCTGCTGCATATGAGATCGTTTGCTTTAAAAGACAACGAATGAAAAGCCCGGCACAATGGCTATTTCACACAAATTTTTATGGTTTTTGCAGTCTTTTTATATCCTCCTTTTGCTGCCACAGTAACCAAGACCTCATAATTCCCCCTTTTTGCTCCCTTCTTTACAGTAACCACTCCTTTTTTTGAAACTGTAATATATTTTGTCTTTCCCTTTGTCACCTGATATATGACCTCACCACCATCTGATTTTTTTATCACAGAATAAGAAACCGAATTTTTCTTCACTTTCTTATAAGTGATTTTTTTTGTAATATTTTTGAATGTTACCTTTTTCAAAGCAGCTGTTTCTGAACTTTCATCCTCTTTTTCTGTGGAAATATCCAATGCAGACGTTCCATCTTCCTTCCCCGTTGACGCATCTGAAACTGTTTCTTTTGTTTCTGTGATATTTTCAGCAGGACTTCCTGATGTATATTTTTTATCACCTACAGTTAAGGTATATCCATTATAATTAATCTTTCCCGTTCCTGAAATGGAGGAAACCACAGAATCTCCTGTCAACACCCAGACCGCAGAATCATTAAGGGTCACATTTACTGTTCCAATGGAGGAAGATATCACACTTCCTTTGTCATTAGAAATTTCCCCACTTGTCTTCCCTGTAAAAACGGTTGTTCCCGACAGATTCAGATTCAATGTAGAATCACTTCCCACCAGAAGATTCCCACTTAACGTCTGGTCTGAAGCATTTAATGTGGCATCATTTGCAGCTCCGCTCCAGCCGTCATCACAGACAGAAATCAATGTATTGTCACTGTCTTCATTTACAATCTTTACTCCATTCAAATTGATTACAGCCGTTGTATTGGTCACATGAAACACATCGCCATTTTTGCTGTTTAACGTTCCGCCTTTCATGGTAAAAACAGAGGTTCCATCCTCAGCATCCCCGGACTGGGACTGATACATCATAATCGTATCATAAAACTGTGCATTTCCATTTAATTTGTTATTAGAAGCAGTCAGTGTACAATCATTTAATGTAATGGAATTCTTTCCTTCTATGCAGACTCCCTCTGATGCGTTGGATGTCAGCACTGCATCATTTACAGTAATATCAGCCGTTGAATAAATGGCAGGCGAACCTGTTCCATTCGATGTATAAGTTCCTCCTGTCACCTTCACTGTTCCACCGCCTCTGTCTGTACGGATTGGTGCAGAAGAATTTCCACTGGTATCAATGGTCAGATTCTTTGCAATTGTTGTTCCGCCACCAGTTGTCATGATGCCTCCGGCATTGCTCCCCGTCGTGGTAATCTTCGTGTCCGAAATGGTCACAGTCGTTCCATCACCTGCAGCACCATTTCTGCCACCGTTTCCACCATAGGAGAAGACACCATTTGCTCCTTGTGCACTGGTAGTGATTGTACCGCCGGTAATGGTGGCAGATGCTCCGCCCTTGACCATAATTCCGGAATTGACCCCATAAAAATTGCAGTTATCTCCTCCGTCAGAATCCCCGGATTTTTTGACGGACGGATTATTCACCGTCACAGCGTCTGATGTGTCAATCAACAAAGAATTCTGATCTGCTGTTTCTGAAATGTAAGTTCCATTTTCCAGAGTCTGTACAGAAGTCACCTCCGTTGCTCCGGAATAACTTACATTACTTGAAGAACTTCCCGGTCCTCCGCCTGGCGGCATTCCATCTGGTGCCCCACTTGGCGGTGTTCCTCCCGGTGCTCCATCTGGTGCCCCGCTTGGTGGTGTTCCTCCCGGTGCTCCATCCGGTGCCCCACTTGGTGGCGTTCCTCCCGGTGCTCCATCTGGTGCCCCACTTGGCGGTGTTCCTCCCGGTGCTCCATCCGGTGCCCCACTTGGCACCGCTCCTTCTGCTGTTGCTTCTAAAGCCTCTGCAGAAGCATTTTCACCTGTACTCTCTGAACCATTTCCCAGAATACAGCCTGCTCCAAAAAGTGATACCGCCCCTGCCATTGTAAATACCAAAATCCGCTTATAAATTTTTTTTCTCATACTCATACGCCTCCTTTTCTATTACAGCACAAATCCGTTTGTTACTGATTACAATAACATCCGTTTCCTGCCATTCTTCCCTGCATTTCTTCCTTACAAGTACATAATAACATCCAAAGCTTAAATAAACTTTAAAATTGACAGTAATTTATATTTTTTAATCCTGCAACATAAATCGAGCAGCAGGCGGCTCGCTCCCCTCCCGCCGCGAGCCGCCGATCAGCTTTTGCTGACACCCTTCCTTTCGGCAGTTCTGTGGA
>CADBMP010000267.1 GCA_902795775.1 uncultured Lachnospiraceae bacterium
ACCCTTGCTCTTGGCTATACACTTCCCACTACTAGGGCGTGTTACGGACTTTCACCGATTAGATTGCGCCCATACTGGGCGCACTACAAAAGAAAACGGGACTGCCTGAAACAGTCCCGTTTTCTTTCAGAAACAAAACCACTGCACTAATGGACACTCCCGCCAAACATATCAGCAGAATAAGAATCAAAGCTGTCCTTTACCCACTGTGCAAACTGCTCTTTTGTCACCGGCTCAATCTCATCTATATCCTCAACGATGATATCTTCCTTATCAATTCTTCTGTAAATGGCAATCAGAAGCTCATTCAGCTCTGCCTGAGTGGTGCTTGATGCCGTAGTATCCAGTTCCGTAAGAATCCTGGTCACTTCTTTTGTGATCAGTTTTTCTTCATCCGCCACCCTGTATAATTCTTCGTTCGTCATATCTTCCCTCCTTGTCACAGACTCTTTTTCGACATCTGTATGAAACCTTCCGGCTTCCATACCAGAGACACAGACCGGATGGAGCCTGCTGCACCAATCTGCTGTTTAAAAAATTCAATACTAAAATATTACACCCCTTTTCCAAAAACGTCAACCCATGGATATTAAAATTGTACCATATTTCGCATATCATGTAAATACGACAATTTTACAGCAACATAATACACATAGCCATTCGGAGTTTGCAAAAACAGCAAACTCTGTTATGCGCAGAAAACATGCGCAGCAAAGCAGTCGATCTAATGATGTTAGAGGGAAGCTGGAGCATGGATCTTACCAGATACGCCATAGATGATGTCAATTCCCCAATGGTCTTTTCCGACCAGTTTAAAAATCTTCACTCTGCAGCAAATGAGATTGCACAGATGGCAGAAAGCCTTTATCAATAATGAATATCATGCTTTCATATTCGATATTTTACCAATAAAATTTCATATCAACAATATATTATCGAAATTTGGTTATTATTCAGAAACATAATAACAAAAGACGGCAGCGCACTGTCTTGTGAGGAATCCTGTACGCACACAGCGGATTCCGGAACAAGACAGTGTACTGCCGTCCCTTATTCATATTATTTCCCTGTTTTTAAAAAAATATTGTTACAGCAGCTCTTTTACTGCCACTTCCACCTTCTTCATATCTGCCGTTGGTTCAAAACGTGCCACCACATTTCCCTCGCGGTCCACTAAGAACTTTGTAAAATTCCATTTAATCTCCGGATTATTTTTATAATCCTTATCAATCGTTTTCAGCATGGCACCCATTGCCAGTGCCTTTGGTCCCTTTCCAAAGCCTTCAAAGCCCTTCTGTTCCTTCAGATACTTGAATAATGGAGCCGCATGTTCCCCGTTTACATCTGTCTTCTTCATCTGTGGAAACTGCGTGTGATACTTTAACGTACAAAATTCATGAATTTCCTCATCTGATTCCGGTGCCTGGCCTGCGAACTGGTTGCATGGAATATCAATGATTTCAAAACCCTGCTCATGATACGCCTCATACATTTTTTCCATCGGCTCATAATGCGGAGTAAAACCACAGCCCGTAGCCGTATTTACCACAAGAACCACTTTTCCCCTGTACTCCTCCATGGAAATCTCGCTGCCATCTGCAGCCGTTACAGAAATATCATAAATACCCATTTCATTTTCTCCTCTCTTAATAAACGGAAAGAAAAAAACTCACTCTCCTCCTATTCACCTTTACACCGGCTCTTTTAAAGAACCAGCTGTGCACAGCCACAAAGACTATACATATTGCGCAAAGACCTTCGCCAGTGCCTCCTTTGGCTGGAACCCGATCTGCATATCCTGTTTTTCTCCATCCTTCATAATCAAAAGAGCCGGTATGCTGGTAATTCCGTACTGCTCTGCCAAATCCTGATTTTCATCCACATCCACATTAAAAAAACTGATTTTTCCTTCCAGCTCTTCTGATAATTCTTCCAGAACCGGTGCTACCATTTTACATGGTCCGCACCATGTCGCTGAAAAATCAACTACGGCCACCCCGCTCTTTGCCTGTTCAAATTCGCTCTGTGAAATTTTTTTAACCATTTTTTCCTCCATTCCGGCAAAACACCATCCGGG
>CADBMP010000268.1 GCA_902795775.1 uncultured Lachnospiraceae bacterium
ACTAAGCCTCGCAAACCCTTGATTTTACTGGATTTGTTCGACCTGTCACAATTATACCGCAATCCCCTGTCGCAGATATCAAAAGTGCTCTTTTTTCTCCTGCCTCCATAATCCTTCTAAGATTTGTGATAAATCCCACCTGCATACTGTTCGGTTTCAATCTGTATTTTTCGATAGAAACTGTCTCTTCCTGCTTAGCAATCTCACGCTGATGCTTTATGATCTGATAACGTTGTTTGTACTCTTCTATAAAATCGAAAAAATGAATGGAATATGGCGAACCCCATAGTCTTTCAAATTCATCTATTATCTGCCTGGAAACCTCTCCGTTTATTGTTGATACTATTTTTGTATTCCACTCATAATTATGTTTCAAAGCTCCACCCGTCATGTTGGAACTCCCTATTATAATCCTGTAAATCTCTTCTTTACGAAAAATATAACCTTTCGTATGGAAACCATCACCCGATGCGTCTGCATCATACATTTTCAGTTCTATATTTGAAAGCGAATTCAGTTTTTCTAACGCCGCTGGTTCGCTGAAATTTAAATAATTGGTCGTAAGTATCTGTCCCGGAATAGCTCTTTTTTCAAGTTCTTTCAGAGTCTGTAAAAGCGGCGTAATACCTCCAAGTGTTATAAAAGCAACACTTATCTTAAATTCATCACACAACAAAAGCTCATCCTCTATGGATGAGAGAACCTTCTTCCCTTCTTTATAATTGTTTGAAACAAACTGTGGTCTCAATGCTTCATCTGAAACAACAGATCCATCAATGTAGGCCGTTTCAAATCCTTTTCTAATTTCATCTATCATTTTCGTTTCCTATGCCCTAATATATTTTCCTAATTTCACTCTCTTATCTACCGATGGTATCGCATCTTTAGGATTATCCTTCATATCTCTCCCCGTCTATTAATTCTTTTTATGCTTATTACAATTATTTAGACTATTATTCAAATGTAACTCCTTTATATGATATTGTCTCTATCTTGATGCGCGTGGAGCAACCCGTCTAACTTCCATTATTTTACGTTCGTCTTCCTGTATAACCACATAAAAAATAATATAATTCTTTACATATATTCTGTAGTATGGATATTTACGCTCTTTAATCGAATGATAAGGCTCAAAACTCTCACAAATAGGCAGACGC
Source organism: uncultured Lachnospiraceae bacterium (assembly GCA_902795775.1). Lineage (GTDB taxonomy): Bacteria > Bacillota > Clostridia > Lachnospirales > Lachnospiraceae > Butyribacter. The sequence goes on from CADBMP010000268.1 coordinate 1,158, forward strand.
TCTAAAATGGCATTCTCTACTGCATCAATCAAATCGTTTGCCGAAGCCGGATTCAGCAATTCAAAACTAATGTAAGACACTTTCTCATACATATCCCGATAAAAAAGCGGCAGATATCTCAATTCATATTGATTATCCATTCATTGCTCCTCTTAACTTAGAAAACATTTCGTCATGAGTGTATCTTTCATCTGTTTTTTCCGCATATCTATCCGCAACATCCAATGCGCATTCAATGTTATCTGTCAAACGCGAATACGCATCTATACTAAGCACTACCATAGAGCCATACCCATTTTTAGTGAGATATACCGGCTCTCCATTTTTCACTATATTCTCGATATCTGTAAACCTATTTCTCAAATCTGAAACTGGTCTAATCTGAATCATATTAATCCTCATTTCTGCGCTGCTTTTTGCGCATAAGCAACTTTGTGTCTGAGCGAATAACGTTCGCTTTGCAGCGCGCAGACACAAATTGCCGTGTGAAAAATTTATTTTTCACACTATCACTCCTTTATCATAATTAAGATAATATTGTGCCATCTATATTCAGATTATACCATACAGACTCCTTGATAGCAATGATTATAAAGATTCATGAACACATTTTTTGCATAATGACTGTTTCAATACATATATTTCACCAAATTCCTCATTCCTCACTTCCTCTAACTCTTTTTTATAATCAAAATCCGCCGGAACGGAAATGTCCAAATGGTCTAGTCGTTCAAATGCCTTCTTTCTGTAACATCATTCCTTCCGTTCAAAGACAGCTCCAGATTTTTTATATAAGTAATCACCTGACTTATATTTTTCTCTGGAAGTTTCTGTATCAACCCCAAAACCTCTGCCTCCAATGTCGTGATATATACCATCTCCTTCTTTCTATAACACCAATGCGCACCCCGTGCCCGGCTATGCCGGGATATTTCCCTGCACGTAGCTGTGCATTTTAAAAGGCACCCGGAGGAAACATTTCTCCAGGTGCCCTAAATCCATGAAACGAATCAATTTGTGATATCTTCGCTCACGATATCCTACTTATTGTTGATAGCAGCCTGTAATGCAGATATCCCGGTAAAATTCTACCGGACTGCAGGACTCATAAATCTCTTCTCTGAGAGCAGGGCCAAAGGGAACCTTGGAGCATTAAAGAAAAAGCTTAATGCCGCTCAGATCCTGATCCTGGACGAGTTCGGATATGTGCCTTACGACCGCATTGGAGCCCAGCTCCTGTTTGATTATCTTTCTGAGATCCATGAGCAAAAATCTGTGATCCTTAATACGAATCTCGAATTCTCCCAGTGGGTCAACGTTCTGTATGATGAACGAATGGCCACGGCACTTATCGGACGCCTGACACATCATGTGGAGCTCGTCCTTTTCCCCGGCGGAAACAATCGCCTTAGGGAATCGAGCATCAATGAAGCATGGGGCAGGATCAATACCCAGGAGGAGGCCGGTGGTCATGGCGGGAAATAAAGTTTTCAATGTACACGATCTGTATCCAGCAGACTACTGCTTTGACTATAAAGCTTTCGAAGCAGATCCCGGAGGATATGTATTTACGCCGGATGACATGGCATACTACAATGCCATGGAGCTTGAACGGTATGAGCAGGAGGTCCCTATGACTTACTACGAAAAGACACTCCTGCGGAAATGGGTGATGTCCGGGTACAGTCCGCATGAGATGCCCCCTTCAAGGTATCTTTGCCTGACAGACTCTGGACCCTATGATTTCCTCGATGTCCATCGTATGGATAAAGAGTAAACGCTTCATAGTCCGTACCTTTCCGAAAAAATAACATGCCTTGGGGCATGCTATTTTTTACTGGTTTGATTTTCTGATCGTCTGCATTCCTCCGGAATGTTTTCCGACCACGGGAGCAGCTCTTCCAGAAAACTGTAATCTGTATCACCCATGTGTTCCGGCAGGACAGACAGCACATATTCTAAATAATAATACGGTCTGAGTCCGTTCGCTTTTGCTGTTTCCGTGATCGAATAAAT
>CADBMP010000269.1 GCA_902795775.1 uncultured Lachnospiraceae bacterium
ACCTCGGTACAGCTACGTTTTCTTCCTTGTACTCGGGAAAATATCCTACGCAACCTGTTCAGTTAATTTATTTACAGTTCCTAAGTGGAAAGTGTGCCAAACATGTGGAAGCATCAAAAAGGTTTTTCAAATGAGAGAATAGCAAGATTTCTTATAAAAAAGGTGTTTTATTCGGATAAAAAGTCCCCTCCGTCAGATTATTTGAAGGAGGGGACTAAAGATCAGGAATTCCAGTATTCATAGATGCCAGCAGCGATCGTGACGGCATCTGTTCTGTTCAAGAACATGGATATGCGTTCTGAGTTCCAGAAGATATCGGACCAGTGGGCCAGCGGGCAGCCCGGACCAATGTCAAGGATGATGAAAGGGTCATGGGCTTCTTATGCCTGAAGGAGACAGGAAATGCTGCGGTTGAACTTGCCGTAATGGGAGTCGTGAAGGAATACCACAGAAACGGTGCCGGTCGGGCACTTGTAGAGAAGGCTGAAGAAGTGTCCTTCACGCTGAAAGAGTTCTGATACGTAACTAAACCTAACAAAATACATTATAAAATGTTTAATCTGGTTGGTGGACATTAATCTCAACTGCTGTTAGAATTATGTTAAAAATAGTTGCAAAGGTGGGTTGTTTATGAGAAAATATTACTTGGACAATATGCGGTGGATAACGATCATGCTGGTTGTAATCTATCATGTGATTATGATTTTCAGCGGTATCTTTCCCGGTATGGGAATTCCGTTTAAGGATACTCAGTATCAGGATGGGGTGATGTATCTGCTTTATCCCTGGTTTATGGTACTTCTGTTTATTGTCTCCGGCATGAGTTCAAGGTATTACCTTGAAAAGCACACGGTGAAGGAATTTGTGTGGGCACGAACAAGAAAACTCCTTGTTCCATCAACGATTGGCGTATTATTAATCGGATGTATACAGGGCTATGTCAGTATGTCGATAGCAAATGCTTTTGACACTATACCGGATACGATGCCTAAACCTGTTATTGTCATGATCATGATATTATCCGGGCAGGGTGTGCTGTGGTTTGTTCAGATGCTTTGGCTCTTTTCGATGCTGCTGGCTTTGGTTAGGAGATTCGAAAAGGGAAAGCTGTATGCAGCAACAGAAAAGGCAAACATCATAGTAATCATTCTGCTTGGAATACCGCTTTGGCTGTCCGGACAAATACTTAATACTCCGGTAATAACTGTGTATCGTTTTGGAATATATGCATTTGCTTTCTTCATGGGATATTTTGTTTTTGCTCATGACGAGGTGGTACAAAGAATAAGCAAACTAAGATATGCTTTTATAGCAGGGGCGGTAATCCTCGGGGCACTGTATCTTTATATGCACTTTGGAGAGAATTTTGCGGCAATGCCGTTGGTAGGTTCGGTGGAAGCTGTCGCTTTCGCATGGCTTGCGATCCTGGCTTTCTTTGGTAGTGCATATACCTGGGGAGATAAATGCGGAAAATTTTCTGCATTTATGAGCAGCAAAAGTTGGGGGATCTATGTTTTTCATTATCTCTGTGTATCCGGCATTGCACTTCTGCTGAGAAGACATACAAGCCTCAGCGAACTTCCCTGTTATCTGATCACGGGAGTGGCAGGATTCGCCTTAAGCTTACTGCTCTATGAAATTATTTCCAGAATACCGATTCTAAGATGGTGTATCTTAGGCATGAAGAAGGTGAAAAAGAATGTTCAAAGATAATCTTATACAACTTCGCAAAATGAAGCAGATGACTCAGGAAGATATTGCGGAAAAAATCGGAGTTACAAGGCAATCAATAGCGAAATGGGAATCAGGTGAGACTATCCCCGATCTGGAAAAGTGTCGGATGCTGGCTGAATTATTTGAGGTATCACTTGATGATTTGGCTAACTATACACCGGAAGATGGAATTGAAATTGGACTGCCACCAAAGGGAAAGCATTTATTCGGTGTGGTAACGGTTGGAGATAAGGGACAAATTGTGATACCGGCAAAGGCGCGTAAGATATTTAATATTTCTGCCGGTGATCAATTGGTGGTACTGGGGGACGAGGCACAGGGACTGGCAATTCTTAAATCGGAAGACTTTCTTGCCTTTGCGGATATGGTAAGAAACAGCACAATAAAGTAATATATGGAGTTTACCGTAAGCTTTGCTGCCAAGGATCAGATTATATATTGTAGCACTCAAAAGCTTGCAGGAGGTTTTCGGACAGTCTGATGAAGGAGATCATCATGGAAAAGAGATTGAAAGTCCTGATGTTAAATGGCAGCCCGCGGGAAAAGGGAAGATTGGTATTCCGGAGACGGAAGAACACGCATGGACGAATTTTATATAGGAAAGACAGCAGGCATCAGAGCCTGTCGTTTTAGAAAAGTTCAAGGAGGAAAAATCATGGAGATTATGACGGAACGGCTGATTCTCCGCCCTTTCAGACTGGAGGATGCTAAAGATGCATTTGAGTATCTGGAACATCCGGAAAGCAAATGCTTTCTGGAGATGAAGCTAGGTACCATTTTGGAAGCAAGGGAGGAAATGAAGAAAAGGCAGAAGGAAACGGAATATTATTTTGCAATCACATTAACGGAGAATGGGAAGGTGATTGGCGAAATAGAGGCATACCCGGAGCCTTCCGAACCGCATGATGCCAGAGAAACATCCCCGCATGATACCTTCAGCCCCTGCTGGATGCTGAACAGGAAATACCAGAATAAAGGATATGCCTATGAAGCAGCCCACGCTTTTTGGACATAACCTAAAAATCGCAATGATACGGACAATGGCGTTCGGAGTTTGAACGCTGTTTGTCCGTTTTTTTTCGCCCTGTCTCCTGTTCGATTGCACAGGGGCGCAAAAGGAAATTTACACATAGAGAAACGGATTGCAGATTGAAAAAATAAAATTCATCGAGGAGGAAGCATATGGGAGCATTTGAAAAGATTTTATCGGGGATACCGGATATGGATGAAGCACTGGATTATATCCGGCTGGGGGACAATGTGGTGTGGAGGGTTTCTGAGCTTGATGATTTCAAGCTTTTCATGAAGCCGTACCTGGAACAGGTGGTGAAGGACAAAAGGAAGATGATTTATTTTCGGTTTGCCAGTCATGCTCCTCTGGTGGAGGATCGTCCGGAAGTGCAGACGATTACCATTCCGCTTTCGCACCGGTTTGAAACATTTACGGTGGAAATTCATAATCGGATTGCGGAGGCGGGCAAAGAGGTGTTTTATATTTTTGACTGTCTTTCGGAACTGCAGGCCGCATGGGCGACGGATCTGATGATGGGGAAAAGGTATATGTCAGGCCGGAAAAGGTCTGGAAACGGGAGTCGGAGACCATGTTCAGCCCCCACGTCTATCAGAGGGAGACGAGAAGACTCCTGCCGGTTTTGGACGGGGTAGGGATGGGGCGTTTCTATCAGACGATCAATCGGGTGCAAAGGGCGACGGATGAGCAGTATATGGATTCCTGGGACTTGTTTTTCAATCATGCAAAGGCATTGTACAAGGAGGGGAAGGAAATTGCGGAGCTATGCAGGAAAATGTGCGATGTCATGATGACGCGGGATGAAAAGATGCGGGAACTGGTGAGGAAGCATTTCCGGCCGGAGGATTATTTTCAGGTCAGGAATCATATGCTGGGCACCGGAATGATTGGCGGGAAGGCGTGCGGGATGCTTCTGGCGAGGATGATCATCCGGAACAGGGAGCCGGAAATCCATGAAATGCTGGAGCCGCATGATTCCTTTTATATCGGCTCGGATGTGTATTATACCTAATGCAGGCTGTATCATGATCTGAAACAGGGACGCCTGCTGGTAGCGATGGGAAATTGATTCGGCTTTCAATGGTCAAACTCGGAATTTTGCCATCATACAACTGTTGGATGTTTTCTTGACGAGCATTATATTGATGGTATATCGGATCTTGCAATTATTAATGGTAAAAAGGTTGTGTTTGCAAACTGATTGTGCCTATGTTATCATAGAGCCAATCAGTTTTTGCTTTATGGGAACTGTCAATTACAGTTCCTCCGGAGAGAGGAGGATGCCACATGGAATACAAACCGCTGCCGGTCGGCGTGGACAATTTTGAGGCGCTGATTACGGGAGGCTATTATTTTATCGACAAGACGCTTTTCATCAAGGAGCTTTTGGACAAAAAGGGAACCGTCAATCTTTTCACACGGCCAAGGAGGTTCGGAAAGACCTTGAACCTGAGCATGCTCCAGTATTTCTTTGAGGACAGGTATGACAAGAGGGGAAACAAGCAGGAGACGGCGTTTCTTTTTGACGGCATGAAGATTATGTCCGCAGGGGAGAAGTACCTTGCCCATATGGGAAAATATCCGGTAATCAACCTGAGTCTGAAATCCGGAAAACAGGCGGACTTTGAGACGGCATATGCCATGCTGTGCAGACAGATTGCAAAGGAATTTAAGAGACACTGCTATATTTTGGAAGGGGATCTGTTTGAGGCGGATCAAAAAAAGTACAGGGAAATCATGGAAGAGAAAGCAGAGAAATCGGCATATGCGGATTCGCTGCAGTTTTTGTCCGAGTGTCTCTGCGATTATTTTGAAACGAAGGTCATCATTTTGATCGATGAATATGATG
>CADBMP010000270.1 GCA_902795775.1 uncultured Lachnospiraceae bacterium
CTGAGTCAGTTCGTCTACCATACTCATGATTTCCATGCGTGCCAGCAGCTGATGATTATAGATAACCGCCGCCAAAAGAAAACTGCTAAGTTCCAGAGTCTCCTTAATCTTCTCCACGATGGAAATGTCATAATTTGCCACCCAGATAAATCCGACGAGCATCTGATTTGAACGAACAGCATATAGAATTATGTTATGGATCTCGTGCCGGCAGAGAGAATCAAACCACTCCGGATCCCTTTCTTCAACAACCTTCAAATCCTCTAAAAGCAGGCAGTCACTAAGTGCCAGATCTCTTTCCCATGCTTCGGCCACTTCAAAAGGCGTCCTTCCCATTTCGGCGGCAAATGTTTCAAGATACTCATCCCTAAGTCCATCTTCGCTGACCAGATGACAGGCTCTTCTGTTCTTATCAACTGTATAAACAGAACATTTCTCCGCTCCGCAAACCTTTTTTATCTCTTCGGCAGCTGCCGCCATAGACTGATAAAAATCATAAGTCTCATGTAATTTAATACTGATTTCCATAACTGCGTTCGCTACATCAAACGATTTCTGGGACATGGATTCGGTTTCCACCTTATCCGAGAAGGTTATCACATAAAGACAATAGACCGTGTTTATGTCATTATTTTTCGATTCGGTCTGAAACCCGGCATCTTTGACCGGGATATAAAAGCCCTTCAGCCATACGCCGCGCGCATTCACATAAGAATACAGCGGCTGGGAGGTGCTGCCGCATTTGTAAACAAAACTCTCAAAATTAAGATCCATCCAATAATTTCGGTAGGGGATACCAGGATAAAATTCCGGTGCTGCGGGATTCATCTGCAGCATCCCGGTATTTTGTTCATTTACTGCCATAAGGCGGATCTCACTGAAGGAACCATCCTCTAATATGTCAAATGAATACAGGCTTGCAAGCCCGTCAATGCCCTCAATCCATGACTTAAAATCCATACTGTTCCCTCCTCTGTCAAAAATCTATTATTTTAGTGTCCCCCTGGAAATCTCTTCTCCATCAATTCAAAGCACCACCTCATTATACGCTTTTTTCCCCATAATCTCAATAAATATGGCGGAAAAAATCAAGGGAGAGCCTAAGCCCTCCCCAAAAAACAAGCATTCCATGTAATCCCCGCCCCTGTTCCATTACAATGCTGCACGACAACACAGGGACTCCACCTGCGTTTCACTTTCTCAGCAGCAAAATCCAGAATTTCATATACTGTGTCACTGCGGTTTTGTTCCGAAGCGGCAAAATCCCCTGCTGTTCATACTCCCTGACCGTTTCATAATCCGCATCCTCTTTATTTAAACCGGTCAGATACACAGGAATTTTGCGCTCCCCTGCCTTTTTCATAAATTCCTTCAGCCCCGTTGAAATTCCCACTGTCCCGGAATGATAGCTTTCCATCAGAATCACCTTGACTTTCTCCGGGATTTCAGGATATACCATGCCCGGATAAGGAAAAATCCGTAAAATTTCAGGACAATTTTCTGCAGACCGGATGACGTAATTCCTTATATTTCCGTTATTTTCCGGAACATTATTTTCCAAACCTTCTAAAGATGTTTTATTTAAAACCAAAGAGCCCGCTTTTTCCGGCTCAAAATATTTAAAAAAATGAAATAAATCTTCCCTTTCCTCCACAAAATCCGGATTTTTCAAAAACCTTCCTTCCTCTGTAAAACTTCCGTAAAACCGGTTTCCTGCACTGAAAATATCTGCAGAATACTCTAAGGAACGTATGAGCCTGGTTCCCCGGTGCATCTTCACCGTTTCCCCTTCATTTGCATAGCTCACAAAAACCCCGCAGCCAAATCCGCCTTTCATAAATTCCACTGCACCATAAAAATTCCGGAACCCGTTTGCCCGCTCATCTTCCAAAGGAAATGCACTTGAAACAAGAATCACCGGAATAGAAATATGCTCAAACAAAAGCCCCAAAAAGGCCGCCGTATAAGAAAGCGTATCCGTCCCATGCATAATAAGAATCCCATCTGCCTGCCCGGAAACCTCCCCGTTTTTCTCCATCTTATGGCCGGAAGCACAAAAACAGACCTTCTCCGTCTCCGGCAGATATTTATTCACACATTCTGCCAGTAAAAAAAATGCTTCGGGCGAGATCGCGCCGGAAAAAGGGATGTCATACCGTCTTCTGGAGATGTACAGGGAAAAAAAGAAGCA
>CADBMP010000271.1 GCA_902795775.1 uncultured Lachnospiraceae bacterium
GCCTCTTTTTGTGAATGAGGCACTCTGGTCTGTGGGAATGGCGTTCCTGATTCAATGTTATTCGTACCGGGGACTGAATGTGGTGGCTTCCATGAACATTGCCAATACCATCAATAATATTTTTAATATTGCATTTTTTGCAATGGGAGATGCGATTGCCATTATTGTGGGACAGCTTCTGGGCGCAAATAAGATGAAAGAGGCAAAGGATACTGCATATAAAATCATTGTGTTTGCCGTAATGATCAGTATATGCGTGGCAGTTTTGATGTCCGGAACTTCTGCATTCTTCCCAAGGCTGTATAATACGAATGAGACAGCAAAGCATCTGGCAACAAGGTACATTCTTGTGAATGCGTGTTTTATGCCGGTGGTGGCATTTTTACATACATCATATTTTACAATGCGTTCTGGTGGAAAGACGATTATTACGTTCATTTTTGACAGTGTGTTCGTTTGGAGCATCAGTATTCCGTTTGCCTATTTTTTGAGCCGGTTTACGGATATTCCGGCTGTTCAGATGTATGTAATGGTGCAGTCAGCAGATTTTATTAAGTGTATTTTAGGATTTGTTTTGGTCAGGAAGGGAGTCTGGCTGCAGAATATTGTATCTGCCAAATGATCCGGGCGAAATGAATTTCTGTCAAAAATCCATATAGGAAAGATTTTTGGCAGACATCATAAGTCTGGCTGATGAAAAACTCAATACTGTAAGTATTTGTGGATATGGCAGAAGATCATTGAAAATGAGGAGAGAAAATTTATGGCGGGATTTTTACCGGTGAGCAGGGAGGAAATGCTGGCAAAAGGGTTTAAGCAGGTGGATTTTGTATATGTTTCGGGTGATGCTTATGTGGATCACCCGTCTTTTGGTGCAGCCATTATCACCAGAATGCTGGAGGCGTATGGATACAGCGTGGGAATCATTGCGCAGCCGGACTGGAAAGAGGATCGGAGCATTACGGTGTTTGGCGAGCCGAGGCTTGCCTTTTTGGTTTCTGCAGGGAACATGGATTCCATGGTCAATCATTATACCGTTTCCAAAAAACGGAGAAAACAGGACAGTTATACGCCGGGTGGTGAAAACGGGAAAAGACCGGATTATGCGACCATCGTTTACTGTAACCTGATACGGCATACGTATAAAAAAACGCCCATTTTAATTGGCGGAATTGAAGCGAGCCTTCGGAGGCTGGCACATTATGATTATTGGTCGGATAAATTAAAGCGTTCCATTCTGATGGATTCCGGTGCAGATATTTTAATGTACGGAATGGGAGAGCGCTCAGTCATTGAACTGGCGGAGTCTCTGGCAGCAGGGATTGATGTGTCAGATATTACTTATGTGAAGGGAACGGTCTACCGGACCAGTGATATCAACAGTGCTGCAGATTACATCCTGCTTCCTGATTTTGAGAGCCTGAAAAAAGATAAGCTGAAATATGCAGAAAGCTTTTACACGCAGTATCTGAATACCGATGCATTTTCTGGAAAACGGCTGGTGGAGCCTTATCCCGGAAAGCAGTACATTGTCCAGAATCCGCCTGCAGATCCCCTTACGGAGCAGGAGATGGATGATGTGTATGCACTCCCGTATATGAGAACGTATCATCCGTCTTATGAAAAAAAGGGCGGGGTGCCGGCGATTGAAGAAGTGAAATTCAGCCTCATCAGCAACCGGGGCTGTTATGGCGGGTGCAGCTTTTGTGCGCTGACGTTCCATCAGGGGCGGATGATACAGACCAGAAGTGAGGAGTCGATTCTTTCAGAGGCAAAGCTTTTGACGGAAATGGAAGGGTTCAAGGGCTATATTCATGATGTGGGGGGACCAACGGCAAATTTTTATCAGAAGGCATGTAAAAAACAGGAAAAATACGGTGTCTGCAGGGAAAAGCAGTGTCTTTTTCCAAAGCCCTGCAAAAATCTGATTGTGAACCATAAAAGATATCTTGGTCTTTTAAGGAAACTGCGCGGACTTCCGGGGGTGAAAAAAGTATTTGTGCGTTCAGGCATCCGTTTTGATTATCTTTTGTATGATAAAGATGATACCTTTTTTAAAGAGCTCTGTAAATTTCATGTGAGCGGACAGCTCAAGGTGGCACCGGAGCATGTTGCAGACAGCGTTCTTGAAAAAATGGGAAAGCCGGATAATTCGGTTTATCAGGCATTTTCCGGGAAATATGTCAGATGGAATGAAAAGCTTGGCAAAAAACAGTATCTGGTTCCATATCTGATGTCCTCCCATCCGGGGTCAGATCTAAATGCTGCCATTAAGCTTGCGGAGCATGTGCGGGATATTGGCTATATGCCGGAGCAGGTGCAGGATTTTTACCCGACGCCGTCTACCATTTCTACGGTCATGTATTATACAGGCGTGGATCCGAGAAACATGGAGCCTGTTTATGTGCCGGGAAATCCGCATGAAAAGGCGATGCAGCGGGCACTGATCCAGTACCGGAGGCCGGAAAATTATGATTTGGTAAAGGAAGCACTTTTAAAAGCAGGGCGGGCAGATTTGATCGGGTTCGGGAAGAAATGCCTGATCCGTCCGGAAAAAGAGCGAAAAACAGATGGAAAGACAAGTTCCGAACGGAAAACAAATTCCAAAACAAAAACAAATTCCAGAACAAAAACAAATTCCGGAACAAAAACAAATTCCAGAACAAAAACAAATTCCGGAACAAAAACAAATTCCGGAACAAAAACAAATTCCGGAACAAAAACAAATTTCGGACAAAAAAACAATTCCGGGCGAAATACGGAACGGACCAGGAAAAAAAGGAGGCCATGATGAAGTTTGAATTTAATTTAGGAAGGATCATCATTTGTTTTGTAGCAGTATTTGGCATGGGATTTTTTCTTTCCTTTTTGATTTTATGTAATTTGGGAACGGATCCGTATACATTCATGAACCGTTCTGCAGCCGCAAGGGCAGGGATAAGTTTTGGAAACTGGCAGCTTTTGGTGAATGTTGTGTTGTTGATTCTGGTTCTCATATTAAAAAGAAACCTGATTGGGATTGGTACCATTTTTAACATGGTTCTGGTCGGGTATTATGCAGATTTTTTCTGCTGGCTCTGGGGAAAGTGGATTCCTGCATCTGCGTTTACAGGGGCTTTCAGCAGATGGTGCATTTTTTTCATTGCACTGGCTTTTTTTGTGGTAAGCGTGGCAGTTTATATCAATTCACAGATGGGAGTTTCTCCTTATGATGCGCTGCCGCTCATCATTACGGAAAAGGTCATGGGGAAATTCCCGAAAATTCCGGCGTTCTTTCTCAGGATTTTATGGGATGGCTCGGCAATCCTGATTGGAATGGCGGCAGGCGGGATGCCGGTGATTGGAAATATTCTGATGGCGGTATTTTTAGGACCTGTGATTTCTATTGTAGACAAGCTGTTCCAGAGATATATCTTCAAACAAAAAGAAGCGTAAGGGGTTTTTCCAAAAAATCCCTTCCTTTTTTATTGTTTGATTTTGCTGTGGCGATTTTTCTTGCATTTCCAAGTTATTAGTGGTATACTTTGGTTTGTTGGTTAGAAAAAACTAACCATAGAAAGATGTAACAAACTATTGTAACAGACAGGAGGAATTGCATCATGAAAAACAAAAAATCACCGGTAACACGTCTGATGGAGTATGCCGGGGGCTACAAATGGCTTTTGATACTGGGACTGGCACTGTCCGGAGTGGCGATGATCCTCGGTATGGCACCGTATGTCTGCATCTGGCTGGTGGTGCGGGAGTTGGTCAGAGTGTCACCGGACTGGTCATCAGCTGCGGATATTGCCGGTTATGGCTGGTGGGCGTTCGCCTTTGCCTTCGGTGGCATCATCGTTTATTTTGCGGCATTGATGTGTACGCATCTGGCGGCTTTTCGGACAGCGATGAATATCAGGAAACAGGGAATCCGTCATTTGATGAAAGCACCGCTCGGATTTTTCGACAACAACGCTTCCGGTCTTCTCCGCAACCGTCTGGACGGCGGAGCCTCGGAGACGGAGACGCTTCTGGCGCACAATTTGGCGGATATCGTAGGCACTATCGCCATGTTTATCGCCATGCTTGTCCTATTATTTGTATTTGACTGGCGGATGGGGTTAGCTTGTCTTGTCGCTGCGATCATATCCTGCGTGGCGATGTTTTCCATGATGGGTGGTAAAAATGCCGCTATCATGCAGGAATATCAGGAATCCGCCGATGCGATCAGTAAGGCTGGCACCGAGTACGTGCGCGGCATCCCGGTTGTCAAGGTCTTCCAGCAGACCGTGTATTCCTTTAAGGCATTCAAGGAATCCATTGAAAACTACTCCGCAAAGGCGGAATATTTTACGGACGGCATCTGCAGGGTCCCGCAGTCGGTCAACCTGACCTTTACCGAGGGGGCTTTCGTCTTTGTCATCCCGGTGGCTCTTTTACTGGCACCGTCTGCACTTGCTTCGGGGAATCTGGCGGAGCTGATCACGAATTTTGCTTTTTATGCGGCTTTTTCTGCCGTGATTTCCACGGCACTCGCTAAGATCATGTTTGCAGCGAATGGAACGATGTTAGCGAACACGGCATTGGCACGTATTGATCAGGTGATGGAGGCACCGGAGCTGACGGTCACGGATCATCCACAGGTACCGCAGGACAACTGCGTGGAGTTTGTGGATGTTTCCTTTACCTATGAGGGAGCGGATCTTCCGGCACTCGACCATGTATCCTTCCTGGCAGAGCCCGGACAGACGGTGGCTCTTGTCGGTCCGTCCGGCGGAGGAAAAACGACAGCAGCCAGTCTGATTCCGCGTTTCTGGGACACCACGGAGGGTATCGTGAAGGTGGGAGGCGTGGATGTCCGCGAGATCAATCCACATGTGCTGATGGATCGTATCGCTTTTGTTTTTCAGAACAACCGGCTTTTCAAGACCTCCATTCTGGAAAATGTCCGTGCGGCAAGACCGGGGGCTGCCAGAGAGGAGGTCGAACGGGCACTTGCCGTCTCCCAGTGTGAGGATATCATCAAAAAGCTTCCGAATGGCATTGATACCGTGATTGGCACGGAGGGAACCTACCTTTCGGGAGGAGAACAGCAGAGAGTGGCACTGGCGCGGGCTGTTTTAAAGGCTGCACCAATCATCGTTCTTGACGAGGCGACCGCTTTCGCAGATCCGGAAAACGAAATGCTGATTCAGAAGGCACTAAAAACATTGACCAAAAATAAGACTGTGATCATGATCGCGCACCGTCTCTCCGCGGTGGTTGGTGCAGATAAAATATTGGTTCTTGACGGTGGAAAGATTGTTCAGGAAGGAATCCACGAGGAGCTGGTAAAGGAAGATGGACTATATGCAAGGATGTGGGAGGATTATGGAAAAGCTGCTCAGTGGAAAATCAGCGGAAAGGGGGCGGGCGCAGATGTTCAGTAATATCAAAAGAAAATATGCCCTCACGGATCAGGGCGTTGTAAACACGAAAAAAGGAGCGGCATGGACCGTTATTGTCAATCTGATCACAATGGGAGGTGCCGGTATTCTTTATATGCTCATGCTTGAATTGATGGGGACTTTAAACGAGGGAAAAGAGCTTCCGAGTGCACTCGTTTACATCGGAATTGTGATTCTTTTTATCATCCTGTCCCTAATTACCCATCTGCAGCAGTACCGCAATACCTACGGTGTCGTGTACCGGGAAATCCGGGATGTCCGGATTGGAATTGCGGAGCGGATGCGCAGGCTTCCTCTGGGGTACTTCGGTAAGCGTGACCTGGCAGATTTGACGGAAACCATCATGGGAGATGTAAACCGCATGGAGCATGTCTGGTCACATGTGCTGGGCTATCTCTACGGCTCCTACATATCCACGGCAATCATAGCCGTGATGCTGGCTGTCATGGACTGGCGGCTGATGCTGGCTTGCTTGTGGGGTGTGCCGGTCGCATTTTTACTGCTCTTTGGAAGCCGCAGGTTATCGAAAAAGAAAGCGGAGATTACGAAAAAGTCAGCGATATCGGTGGCGGACGGGATGCAGGAGACCTTTGAAAATATCCGCGAGATTCGTGCCACCAATCAGGAGGAGCGTTTTGTCAGTGAGCTGGATAGAAAAATCGACCAGCTGGAAAAGGATATGTTAAAGGGCGAGCTGACGGCGGGCATTTTTGTCAATACAGCAAGCGTCATCATGCGCCTTGGCGTCGCAACGACGATTCTTAGCGGTGCCGGTCTGATTCTCTCAGGAAACGTGGATTTCATGACACTTTTTATGTTTCTGCTTGTAATCACTCGCGTATATGCGCCTTTTGACCAGAGCCTGGCACTCATTGCCGAGGTCTTTATGTCCTATGTTTCGGCGAACCGCCTGATGGAGATTTATGATACGCCGATTGCGGAGGGAACAGCAGAGTTTCATCCGACGAGCCATGATATCACCTTTGAAAATGTCCGATTTGCCTATGAGGACGAGCCGGTGTTGAACGGCATCAGCTTTACGGCAAAGGAGGGCGAGGTGACGGCACTCGTCGGTCCGTCCGGCTCCGGAAAAAGCACCTGTGCGAAGGTCGCCGCCAGACTCTGGGATATCACGGGCGGTACGATTCGTGTTGGTGATGTGGATATCATGAGTGTGGATCCGGAGGTGCTTTTGGGGGATTATTCGATGGTATTCCAGGATGTTGTGCTTTTTGACGATACGGTGATGGAGAATATCCGGCTGGGACGCCACGGTGCCACGGATGAGGAGGTGCTCGAAGCCGCAAAAGCCGCTAACTGTGATGAGTTCGTAGAAAAGCTGCCGGACGGCTACGCCACACCGATTGGTGAGAACGGAGCGAAGCTTTCCGGAGGAGAAAGACAGCGCATTTCCATCGCGCGTGCTTTGCTGAAAAATGCGCCGATTATTCTTTTAGATGAGGCGACGGCATCACTGGATGTAGAAAACGAAACCAGGGTTCAGGGTGCCCTGTCAAGGCTTCTGGCTGATAAAACGGTGCTCGTGATCGCACATCGTATGCGCACGGTATCGGCAGCCGATAAGGTTGTCGTGCTGGAGGAGGGAAAGGTGGTCGAAGAGGGTGCACCGTCCGAGCTTATGAAGAAGGAGAACGGGAGATTCCGGCATATGGTGGAGCTGCAGACCGTTGGTTCACAGTGGAGAATCAGGTAAAAAAGATATATTAGTCAGCGATGAACTCGTTTGCATAGGGTGTTGTGACGATTTTTCTAATGATTTCTGCCATTTCTTCCGGCGTTTCTTTGAAATCCCGCTTCACCCATGCATCTAAGAGTCCGTAAAGCCCGTACACATAAAAGCTTTCCCGGTAGCCCGCATGGAAATCTTCCGGATTCCTCTCAGACATGATCTGATAAAAAGATTTATGGACGGCTTCCTGCAGGCCCGCATGGTAAACGATCTCCAGTATATGCTTGATGGAGTAGTTAGCTTCTTCTGATACTTTTTCGGCAAAAACTATCATATCCCCTTTCTAAAACGTTTATTTGTTGACGCGTTCAATGATGGATATTATTATGAAATATATGAGACAAATGTATCAAATTGATTCGATTGTAATGAATCCCTGATGATTTGTCAATATAAAATTGTCGGAGATTTTATCGGAAAGGAGGCGGCTGTAATGTCGGACACGGTGAAACGGATTATAATCATTTCTATGATTGTGATTGCAGCTTTTATTTTGGGAAGGCTTGCCATGATCTATGCTTACCGGGATGCAGACGAAGCACCAGTACCAGTGGTGTTCACTTTCGGCGCAGTGGGACCGTCCAGCTTTTATGTGGAGGACTGGGGGATTTTTGGACTTGACCAGGATACAGAGGAATCCAGACAGGCAGCTGCCGGACTTTTTGGAGTTATGTGCGGAGCAGAGCTGACAGCAGAGGAAATCAAAGATGGTTCCTGCGACAAAGTGCAGGCATTTCAGGCATCATTAAGATTGAAAGATACATTAGAAAAAAACAATGTGGATTACAAATATTTTGAACTCCCGCACTCCGGTCGTGGGCTCCAAAATGATGATAAGCTTTCCGGGCAATGGATGGAAGAAGGTACGATTGGTTCTTTTGACGATACCGGCCGTGACCGCAGCTGTTCTTGGGCGATACGGAGGCGGCAGGCGTGTTTTCTGGAACATTGTCTGAAACGGAACAGCTTGTCCCTGAAAAGCTCCTGCTCCTTGTTTTTCAGCAATGCCCTTTTTCTCAAAATTTTATGATACAGACAGCCGGAAAAATGGTATAATAGTCTCATGCTTCGCATGAGCCATTCGGAGTTTGCAAAAACAGCAAACTCAGTTATGCGCAGAAAACGTGCGCATTTTTATGGTATAATAGTTTCGTGCTTCGCACGAGCCATTCGGAGTTTGCAAAAACAGCAAACTCAGTAATGTGCATAGAGCATATCTTTCCGTTCCGGCTGCCAGAAAGGAGAACAATTATGGCAAAAGGTTCTGTAAGAAAAAAAGGAAAGAATAGGAATGTTAGAGAGATAAATCCACAAATGGAAATTTAGAAAGGCAGTGAGATGATTCTTGATGAAAAAATAAAAAGAGAATTGATCAGGACAGCCAAAGACTTTGATTTGGATTATTTGATCTTGTTCGGTTCACGTGCCAGAGGGGATTGTTTTGAACGGAGTGACATTGATTTGGCATCTTCTTTTGTTTCAGCATCAAAATATTTTGATTTTTGTGATGAGATAGAGAAAATTCACACACCGTTAATGTTCGATGTAATCAATTTGGCAAGCAGTCACATTGATTTGGATTTGCGAAAAAGCATTAGGGATGAGGGGGTGTTTCTTTATGAAAAAATTTGAACAGCTGAAGTCGCTTTTTAGCACCATGAAAAGAGTATATGCAATATCAAGTGACTCAGAAATGTATGTTTCAGGTATCACATCAGATTTTGACAGATTATTTGAATTATGTTGGAAAACATTGAAAGAATATTTAAAGTCTGCCGGATTTCAGGGAGCAAAAACCGGCTCTCCACGGGACATAATCAAACTTGCTTACAGAGAAGGGCTGGTCAATGATGGGGATTTTTGGTTAGAAATGCTGGAAGAACGTAATGATGATTCTCATCATTATAATGAATCTTCCGCAAGATCCTATGCTGCGAAAATAGAGTGGGATTATCTGCCGTTTATCCAGAATTTTATTTCTGACATGGTAAAGTTGATTCCGGAAGAAAAAGATATCTTAATAAAGATACCCAAAAGTTTTTTAGAAGCAAAAGCAGCGAGTGGTCTGCGTTACGATCGGTTTTTAGATAAGGTATTGAAGGAGAATGGCTTTGAATCAGAGCTTGAGCTGTTTGAAAATTGGGACTTGATCAAAGATCAGTATGTTAATAAGGGGAATGTGCCGGATTCGGATTTTTCTTTATGAATGGATTTTACAGTGGGAAATGCGGAGCATGTATGATATGGCAGAGAAGCATTGTGGAAGGGAGAGAAGATGAAAAATATAATTACCATCTTTACCGGAGGAACCATAGGCAGTAAAAAAAATGCTTCGGGCGAGATCGCGCCGGAAAAAGGGATGTCATACCGTCTTCTGGAGATGTACAGGGAAAAAAAGAAGCA
>CADBMP010000272.1 GCA_902795775.1 uncultured Lachnospiraceae bacterium
GCAAGATGTTCAAGTTAATTATTTACAGTTCCTTAGTATAGATAAAATAATAATGACAAAAATGTTCCAGGGAAAGAAATCCCAAAATGGTTATTGTATATAAAAACCCACTTGTGCTATAATACAGTATGTTGGTTTGTGTCTGTATTGAAATACATTCTTTCACAATACACCGACCATGCTTCCATAACAATTGAGGTTATAGTTATAGATGAGGGAATCCCGATTTTGTTGATTGCATCCTGTAAGGTATTGCATCCCCTTGTGTGGTGCTTTTTTATGTTTCTGCATTTGTTAATTGCGTCCTGTAAGGTATTGTATCCTCTTGTGTGGCGCATTTTTATGTTTCTGCAATGGAAAGGAATCTGATATGAACGAAATACTGATTACCATAAAATCAATATCACACTTCACTTTTATGTGTCTTCTTTTTGTTATGCTTTATCTTTCCATTAAGAAGTGCTTTTTAAAAAATAAAAAGATCCGGCCAGTACATATTATTACGATTTTACTTACCAATCCATTGATCATGTTTTCATTGTCTGCGGGATTATTCATAATTATATATACGGTTTCACTCCGCTCAAAGGGATATGATCTAAAATATATCGAATCGTATATGGAGAATATGTCTTTTTCAAGCGGCATAACGTTCTCTTTGATGACGGGATTCGTTTATATTCTGCTGGTATTACTTTTCTCCTATCTTGTTGGAAAGAAATTGGAAGCAGCCCATATATCACTGGTCACATATATTTATCTCATGTTCGCTATTCTTTTAGCGCTCAGTGACAGTGACTCAACCACGAAATCAACCTTTGGCTCCGGTTCTGCGGTGCTGCTGTATAGTTTAGATATATTGAACTATCTGGCCCTTATTGCTGCCCTATTGCTGATATATATGCTCGTTGTAAAAGAGCTTGCCAAAATGTCCGACGATAACATACTGATAAACCGGAAGCTATTTGTTATTCCACCTGTTATTTTTCTTTTGTTTTATTTCCCGACCGACTATTGTTTGTACGACTTCGCCGGTGCTGAAGCAACTATGGTATCGCAGTTTTTTTCTGTAATAGTGCTTTTCCTCTTTATCTGGGCATTTTTTATCATCACAAAAAACATCAACGCTACAAATGAAGCAATAACAGCAAAAAATGACATAAAGACTCTTTCCGTAGAGGTCATGGAAGCTCTTGCAAATACGATAGACGCAAAGGACAAATATACGAACGGTCATTCCATCCGTGTTGCAAAATATTCCCGGATGATGGCTGAAAAGATGGGATTAGAAAGTGATGCCTGCGAGAACATCTATTACATGGGGCTTCTGCATGACATTGGGAAAATAGGCGTTCCAAACGAAATCATAAACAAACCCTCACGTCTTGATGACAAGGAATATAATATCATCAAGACTCATCCCGGAATAGGATATGATATTCTTTCAAAAATAAAAAGCAAGCCAGAATTGATGAGAGGTGCACGCTGGCACCACGAACGCTTTGACGGCAGGGGATATCCTGACAAGCTCTCAGGCAAAGATATACCGCTTGAATCACGGATAATCGCAGTGGCAGATGCTTATGACGCAATGACATCAAACCGAAGCTACAGACAATATCTGCCACAGGATACTGTCCGTGCGGAAATAGCAAAGAACTCCGGCACGCAGTTCGATCCGGAAATAACGGAATATATGCTAATGATTATTGATGAAGACAAGGAATATGTTTTACATGAGTAAGAAAATGACTTATTTTTTAAATTAAAGGAGATTTTACTATGGCTTTTGATGGAATCGCAATCGCACATTTAGTATATGAAATGCAGGAAAAATTAAACGGGGCCAGAATTACAAAAATTGCGCAGACGGAATCCGACAAACTCCTGCTGACCATAAAAAACAGCTTTACGAACGAAAATGGAGGCACAAAACGGACCGTAGACCGTCTGGTCATTTCCGTAAATCCTTCCCTGCCCCTTTTTTACCTGACCGAAGACAATGAGACCTCCCCTTTGCAGGCTCCCACGTTCTGCATGGTACTTAGAAAGCATTTAAACAACTGTAAAATTGCAGGGATTCACCAAATCGGCTTGGAACGTGTCATCCGGTTCGACTTGGAACATCTGAATGAAATGGGCGATCCAAAGGAGAAACGCCTTTATATTGAGCTCATGGGCAAGCACAGCAACATCATTTTCTGTGATGAAAAAGATACCATCATCGACAGCATCAAACATATTTCTGCACTGGTAAGCTCGGTACGTGAAGTGCTGCCCGGAAAACCTTATTTCATTCCAAATACCATGAACAAAACAGACCCCCTTACGGTGACAAAGGAAGAATTTATCCATATCCTGAAAGATAAACCACAGTCTCCTGAAAAAGCACTTTACCGCTCTCTTACCGGAATCAGCGGTGTTGTGGCAAATGAAATTGTTTACCGCGCAGGACTGGAGAATCTCTCCAATACCGCAGAGCTTACAGAAGACTCTGCATCCAATCTGTACCGGGAATTTGAAAAAATGATGGAGGACGTAAAAAAACACGAGTTTCATGCACACATTATTTTTAAAGACAAGACCCCGTTTGAATTTTCTTCTGTCCTGCTGACCGAATACATAAATGTAGCAGATTATCAGAAAACAGATTATGAAAGTCCGAGCCGGATGCTTTATGATTATTATCATACCAAGGAGCTGTACGGACGGATTCACCAGAAATCCTCTGATTTAAGAAGGATCACACAGACTCTTTTAGAACGCAGCGTAAAAAAATATGACCTGCAGTTAAAACAGTTAAAGGATACCGACAAACGGGAAAAATATAAAATTTACGGGGAGCTTCTGACCACCTACGGCTATGATATTCCGGAAGGCGAAAAGAAATTCACCTGCGAAAATTATTACACCGGAGAAGAAATCACAATTCCTCTGGATGGTGAAAAAAACGGCATAGAAAATGCAAAACGTTATTTTGAAAAATATCAGAAATTAAAACGCACCTTTGAAGCACTGACCATTCAGACAAAAGAAACAAAAGAGGAAATTGAACACTTAAATTCCATCAGCAACTCCTTAGACATTGCTGTGAATGAGGAAGACCTCTCCATGATAAGAAAAGAGCTTTCAGAAGCCGGATATATCAAAAAACATTCCTCCGGGAAAAAGAAAAACGCCAAAAACACCACAAAAAGCAAACCTTTCCATTATCTTTCCTCAGATGGTTTTCATATCTATATTGGAAAAAACAATTACCAGAATGATGAACTGACGTTTAAATTTGCTTCCGGAAATGACTGGTGGTTCCATGCAAAACAGATGGCAGGCTCCCATGTAATTGTAAAAACAGAGGGAAAGGAGCTGCCGGACAGAACCTTTGAAGAAGCCGCAAGGCTTGCTGCGTTTTACTCCAAAGCAAGGGAGCAGGAAAAAGCAGAAATTGATTATATCCAGAAAAAACATATAAAAAAGCCAAACGGTGCCAAACCGGGGTTTGTCGTATATTACACAAACTATTCCATGACGATTCCGACCGATATTGAAGGAATCCGGGAACTGGAGGATTAGAAAAATCAAGAAAGGAAAAAAATATGATACGTTCTGACAACCACATCCACTCCTCTTTTTCAACAGACAGCCGTTCTTCCATGAAAGATATCTGTATAAAGGCAAAAGATATGGGGCTTTCTTCCATCTGCTTTACGGACCATATGGATTATGAATTCCCGGAAAAATATAATCTGCCTGAATACAGCGAAAAAGGGAGCGCCCTGCCTTTATTCACATTTGACCCGGAGCTTTATTTCCAGTCAACAAAAGAAACGGAACGCGCGTTCCCGGAACTTGAAATTCGTACCGGAATCGAACTGGGCTTAAAAAGCAGAATCCGTCCAAAGGCACTGGAGCTGACAAAAAAATATCCCTTTGATTTTGTCATTGGCTCTACCCATCTTGTGGAGGATATTGACCCTTATTATCCCGAATACTGGGATGCTTTTGGAGAAGAAAAAGGCATATTACGCTATTATGAAACCACGCTTGAAAACATAAAGGCAGATTTTGATTTTGATGTTTACGGGCATATTGATTATATCCTGCGATATCTCCCCGCAGTCCGGGATGCTCTGAAAAATAACAGCTCCTTTGAGGCCATTTTTACAAAAACCATGTCGGATCACGCAGAAATTTTAAGGGAAATTCTTTCTCTCCTCATCAAAAACGGCAGGGGCATTGAAATCAATACCGCAGGCTTTAAATATGGCCTGGGGCATCCGAACCCGCATGAAACACTGATTTCTTACTACAGGGAGCTTGGAGGCGAAATCATTTCCATTGGTTCTGATGCCCACGAACCAAAACATCTGGGCTTTTCTTTTGAAAAAGTACCGGATATCTTAAAGAAAGCAGGATTTTCCCATTATACGGAATTTCATCAGAGAAAACCAAAGCAGGTCCCGCTCAATTAGTTACCGTTCCTTAGATACCGGATATCTTCTTTTAGATGCTCCATAAAAACAGCAAGCTCCTCCATGGTATTTTCTGCTCCCAGAGTAATCCGTATGGTCCCTCTGATATACGTTTCCGGCACTTTTACCGCCTGTAGTACATAGGAAGCAGATTTACTGGAGGAATTGCAGGCAGAACCACTGGATACACAGATGCCTGCCATATCCAAAAGGAGAAGAAGCGCCTCTCCCTCAACACCTTCAAAGCTGATATTGATATTTCCATCCAGTCTGTGCTTCATAGAGCCATTCAGCCTGCAGCCCTCTATTTCTGTCTGCAGCCTTTTTATCAGATAATCCCTCATCCCGGAAAGCTTTTCATGATTTTTTTCAAAATTCTTTTCTCCAATGGCAGATGCTTTTCCCATGCCAATGATTCCAGCCACATTCTCCGTCCCTGCCCGTCTGTTCTTTTCCTGTCCGCCCCCATGCAGCAAAGGCGGAAGCATGATTCCATCCCTGACATATAAAAAACCGGTTCCCTTTGGCCCGCCAAATTTGTGTCCGCTGACACTCAGTAAATCAATCCCTTCCTCTGAAACATTGATTTTTTCATGCATATACGCCTGTACCGCATCTGTATGAAAAAGAATATTATTTTTTTTTGCAATTTTTCCAATCTCCCGGACAGGCTGGACCGTCCCGATTTCATTGTTCGCATACATAATGGAGATCAAGATGGTATCTTTCCTGACTGCCTGCTCCAATGCCTCCAGGGATATCATTCCCTCCCTGTCCACAGGCAGATACGTGACCTCATAACCGTTTTTCTCTAAATGCGCACATGTGCGCAGAATGGCGTGATGCTCAATCTGTGAAGTAATGATATGGCGCCCCTGCTCCTTTTTTTGTTCTGATGTTTTCAAAAGAGCCCAGTTATCTGCTTCCGTTCCTCCGGAAGTAAAAAAGATTTCCTCCGGCTTTGCCCCGATGGTCTTTGCAAGCTGCGCCCTGCTCCGCTCCATCATCTCCTTCGCATCTTTTCCAAATTCATAAATACCGGATGGATTTCCATAAACATCTTTAAAAAAAGGGAGCATTTCCAAAAGTACCTCCGGATGCACGCCCGTTGTCGCCGCATGGTCTAAATAAATCATATTTTTTATCCTTTCGCAAAAACGCTTTTTATATTGTATGCGCATTTTTTCCTGAATGGAACATAAGATATAGAAAGCCGGAAACCATTATGATTTATTTTAAGACGGGGGAGCATCTATGGAGATCAATACAAAATTCAATACGCAGTTTTTAAAAGGAACTCTGGTGCGCGGCACCCTTGTACTGACCTTTGCCGGTTTTCTCACCAGAATCATCGGCTTTTTTTACCGGGTATTTTTAGCAGACCTCATGGGAGAAGCTTTGCTTGGAATTTATCAGCTCATTTTTTCCGTTTATGGAATCTGTTTTACCATTTACGGTGCAGGAATCCAGACTGCCATTTCCCAGATTATTGCTTCCAATACGAAATCAGGAGAAGAAAAACAAAAAAAAGACCGGAGCATTTTTCTGTGCGGTCTTTCCCTTTCCCTCCTGCTCGCCCTTCTCCTGTCTGCGTTTGTTTTTTTCTTTTCGGGACCGATTGCAGCACATTTTTTGCTGGAGCCTGCCTGTTCCACTTATTTAAAGATTTTATGCCTTCTGTTCCCGTTCTGTGGAGTTTCTGCCTGTATTAACGGATACTTTTTCGGGAAAAAGCAGGCAAAGGTTCCTGCCATTTCACAGATCATTGAACAGCTGGCGCGTGTCTGCTCTGTATTTCTAATCTGCATGCTTTTTCATGCCAGAGGAACCTTCAGCTGTAAATTTGCGACAGCCGGGGTCGTTATCGGAGAATTTGCCGCCTGCGTTTATAATGTAATAAAACTGCTGCGGGCAAAAGACCCCAAGGAATCCGGAAAGGAACTTCTGCCGGAAAAAACAGTTGCAAAAAAGAGCCATTCCCTTTTCTTTTTAGCAGGGACCCTGACAGGCACCAAACTAATCTTAGCCCTTCTGCACAGCGCAGAGGCCATCTTTATTCCGGCAGCATTAAAAGAATACGGATATACCGGCTCAGAAGCCCTGGCACTTTTTGGTGTCTTTTCAGGAATTGCCCTGCCTTTTATCCTGTTTCCTGCCAGCCTCACAAATTCCTTTGCAGTCATGCTCCTGCCTTCCATTGCAGAAGCACACGCCAATGGATACATAAAAAAAATCAGGAGTTATGTAACAAAATCCAGCAGATACAGCCTCATCCCCGGATATTTTTTTACTGCTCTATTTCTTTTCTTTGGAAATTACTTCGGCACCGCCTTTTTCCACAGCAAGGATGCCGGGTATTTTATTACCATGCTTTCCTTCCTCTGTCCGTTCTTATACCTGTCCACCACCCTGACAAGCATTATTAACGGACTTGGAAAAACAGGACTGACTTTTTTTATTACCACATCAGGCCTGGCTGTAAAGCTCTTTTTTCTGATTGTTCTGGTTCCAAAAACCGGAATACAGGCATACCTTTTTGGAATGCTGTTAAGCCAGATCCTCATGACCGTCTGGGAATGGTATTATCTTAGAAATTACATGGAGCTTTCCGTAAAAAAATATTTCTTTTATCCTGCACTTTTCTTTCTGCTGCTGGGAACCATTTTAAAAAGCCGGGGATTTTTCTGAAACCGAAGGGACATAAATTTTGCAGATACATGGAATGACCGGAACGATATTCACGTCCGGACGTCAAAAAACAACAATACACAAATACATGAAGTAAAAATGAAAAATGACAATACACGAATACATGGAATAAGAAATATAAAAATGAGAAATAAAAAAAGCACGAGACGGGATTCGAACCCGCGACCCTCGCCTTGGCAAGGCGATACTCCACCACTGAGCCACTCGTGCAAAA
>CADBMP010000273.1 GCA_902795775.1 uncultured Lachnospiraceae bacterium
ACTGATCTCCTGTCCATAATGCACTTTATATGCCATCCCACGAATATGCTTTGCCGGATATTTTTTCCCATCATAGAGCAAAAAAGTAGACCGTGGTTCCGGATAGCGTTCCTGTTCCTCGTCAAATAAATGTATCGCCTTTATTACATCTTCTGATGTAATTTCTCCCCAATTATATTTAGCCATGTAAATTTCTCCTATAACATTTAGAATCCTTTTGTAACCCATAATCTGAACCGTTATCAATCGTACACCGTCCCCATAGAATAATCCGTTACAAACTCCGTCTGGCAGAACCGGTCCCTTGTCGTATTGACCGCAATCGCTGTCACAAGTCCGTCCGGCTTATTGTCATTGATCATAATCCGTTCTCCCTGCCCTGCCTCAAAAATGATATGGTCGTATCGCACATGATTCTCTTTTAAGAATCTAAGGGTATGTGCCTTTTCGTAGCCACTTCTTGCCGTAAGAAAAATGATCATATCCTTTTCCGGTATCTTTTCTAAAAACTCCCTTGCCCCTGGAAGAAACTGATCCTTTCCCATAATGTACGGCCCGTCATGTACTAATATGGTTCCGTCAAGATCCAGTATCCATGTCTTAGGCATAGGCGATAATCTTATTTCCTCTGGTTCTAACATACATTTACCTCCGCTATCATGAAATTTATCCATCTGCTACCACTCAAAAACACATTCCCGCCGCATTGCCTGTCTGTTCAGCCCATTATAAGAATTGACCTCGAACCACATCGTACCATCTATGTACCCGGCATTCAGTTCCGTAAAACACCCCTTCGCCCAATGGTTCCGGCTCCTTCCGTCCAGCAAGGGAAGGCTCAGATACTCCGTCCTTTCATCAATAAAAGCAAAATAATACTGACAATCATAACCTAAACTCTTCGCATACATTTTCATTTTCGGAAGATCCGTTCTTCCATAATCCACTGTACCTCCGTATTTGATCTCTATGATTGCCGCAATGTCTGTCACACGGTCATGCAGGTGGTAATCTTCCCTTTCCAGGTCCGTCTCACAGACCGCCAGATCAGCAAAATAGTTCTTTCCCTGAATATTGAATTTATATTCCGGGTATAGCTGTAAGTGATTTTCCTTTAGCAGAGGATCCAGTCCATTCCTCAAATGATGGTACAGGCTGCACTGCACGCTCCGTTCCAGAAGCAGATGTCCTTCTCCGTATTCCATGCACATCTCATTTATCCAGACCGATTTGATGCACCTGTCGATTTCTTTTATCACATCTTTTTTCATGATTTCTTTCCCCTATCAGCATTTTTCAACGAAAAGAATTTCTCCTTGCATCACAAAGGCCTCTTCCCTATGACACGGATGATCTCTTTTTCATCTGCCTGCGGATACAGTTCCCTCGTCCTGTCAAAGAGCCTCTGCCATGACTCAGCCGGTGCCTCATGGTATGCCGCCGTCACCACATCATACCCCCAGACCGCTTCCGGCGGGAGCAGCACAGACACAGGCATCCCATACTCATTCCCTTTCTTATTTGTCCGCCGATGGAAGTCCGCGATCACCAGATAAGTCTGCATCTGCAGTCCGGTCACGATGCCCGGATAATTCTTTTCACCGTCTTTTCCGAACCCTGCCAGTTTCTTCAGTTCGGTCGAAAGGATCTGCCGATCTGGAAATGTCATGTCACCGTCCGCATCCTTTCCCGTCAAAAGCTCCATGATGAGCTTTTCCCTCCGGTTCGCAAGACCGTCCTCCCACCTTGCATCGAAATCATATCCCTGTCTCCTGAAATTCACAAAATACGGCAGCCATTCCGGGCTGATGAACCCTGCCTTCTTATCAAAGAATTTCCCATAAGCCACCTGACGGCTGGCTGCAATGATCTCCCGCCACTCCCAGGGATCTTCATTCCTGTCGCCCGTCCACCAGAAATCCGGCGACACATGCTCCTCTGCGGAAAAGCCAGGTATCCCGTCCGCAAAGAACGGCAGAAAGCCCACCTCTTTGATCCAACGCACAAGCTCCTGCCATGTCCTAATCCGGAATGGATCGTCCCATCTCATGCCATGCATGATCCATTCCCCATTCTCATTTCCCATAGACCTTCTCCTCTCCAAAAACGCAATCTTTGCATACCGCATATTCAGCTTGCCAATAATGCTGCCGAATCAATATTTATCTTATTCATACATCCCTTTTACTTCCCCTGCCAGTTCTGCAATCCTTTTCCTTGCCCAATCCGGCGAAATGATCTCCAGATTGTTTCCAAAACTCATAAGCCATCCATAGAACTGATCGCTCACAACCACATCCACTAATGCCGTAAAATGCTCCCCATCATCTGGCAGCATGGCAACATCTTTTCCAAACCGGTCGATGATCACATTGGAAAGCCAGTTCCTGCACCGCAGCGTGACTGTCTGCTCCTCCCCATCGAACATGAAGAACCTTTTTTGTGAATACTTTGCGCGATCCATCTTCTCAAAAATCTCTTTCCCTGTACGGGGCGCAGATAAAAGGGAGATCTTCAGCATCTTATCTACCCGGAAAGTCCTGATCTCTCCCTTTACATCGTCAAAACCGACCAGATAATAATACCCATCGTTCCAATGCAGGAGCCACGGACTCACGCTGTATTCTTCCCCGTTCCTGTGCAGCACCGGCCTTTTATCCGCTCCCCATCCGAAATACCGGAACCCGATCTTTCTGTCCCTGCCTATCGCATTATGTATCGCATCCACACTGTAATAAATGCTCTCATTCATGGACCGTATCCGTCCGCCGACAAAGACCTGCCTCTGCAGCTCTGATTTTTTATATCTGCTCGTCATTTTTACGATCTTCCGGATCAACTGGTCAGCCTTTTTTTCGGTGATGAACCTGGAAGCCTGTATGGAATCCACCAGCATCTTCAGCTCTGCCAGTTCAAACTCCCTCTTTCCCACATGATAAAAAGTCTGTTTTCCCTCCTGTGTCTTGATGATGTCCAGTCCAAAGCTGCGGAGTGCCTCATAATCGTCATAAAGGCTTTTACGTCCTGCATCTACCCCAAACGAATCCAGACGTTCTATGATCTGCGGAGTAGTCAGCCCGTTCTCATCATCTGTCTCCTCCAGGAAAATCTTTGCGAGGCACAGCAGTTACATCTTCTGTTTGTTCTTCCGTGCCATAGCGCCTTATCCTCCTTATATTATACAGGCATAGTTTTCCAACTTATGTCCATTATACACGAAGTGCTGTATCATAAAAAGGACTTGCTGAAATTTTTTCCAGCATGATTTTTATTTCTGTATGACAGGCACCTTTCTTTATCCAGAAATGATTTTAGGATTTTTTCTTCCTCCTTCTCTTTTTTCTCTCTGCCACATCATATTTATCGATCACATATTCCATGAACAGCTCCAGCTCTAACCTTGCATCGTCCGGTATCTTCCCTTCCAGCAGGACCGGCGGTATCCTGAGCCTTGACATCCCATCATAATCCCTGTGAAATGTTACCTTCCCTTTTTCCAGGTCAATATGGTGCAGATGGTAGCCCTCTGTAATGAAACTCTCTGCAATGCTGTTATAGCTCTGCCGCCGGCACCAGAATCTCTTATCTTTCCTCGCGGAATCCGGCAGGCTCTCCCCAAGCATCTTCTCGATCTCCCGAAATGTCAGCGTGACCGAGGACCGGTCCTCCCTCCCGAAAAAAAGTTTGAGCGGATAATACTTCCACTGCTCCGTGATCGGTGCTTTCTTACTTCCCATATCTTCACTTTCCACAATACCCGACAGGGCATTCATCACATCAAAGGGCGTCATGGAACTGACATCCTCAGAGACCACAATCTGCTCCCACTCGCTCTGCGTACACATTTTATGAACATATACTTTCCTGAAATATGTCGGATCCGTTGTGGAATAGATCGGTTTTACTATCTTTGGCTGGTCTACCAGGATCGGTTTCCCACAGTAAAAACATTTCCCCTCCTGCCTTCTCCATACCCCTTTATATCTTCCCGTGATATTATGGATCTCCCGGAAATGTTCCCTGTTTTCTATATATTCCCGTTCCGTATAGGGATTGGCATTGGTCTTGATCTTTTTATGGTGGACTAAAAGTGTTTCGGACAATTTGATCACCCTCACCGTCTTGTCATCCGGCAGCGCATAATAATGTTTCCCACGGATGTCCTTATACCAGTATCTCGAAATCACCTTTGGCCTGGGAAGTTTCGGGTGCTGTTTCATGGATTTTTCCAAAAGGGCAGCCTGTACCGCTGTGTCTACCTCGGCAAAAGCCTCTCCCGCATCGGAAAAGCGGTGATAGGCGGCCCAGCCGTTCAGCCTGCTGTTCAGCCTCTTGATCAGGTCCCGCTGTGATTTCGTATGTGACAGGATCAGCTCATGCAGTTCCGAAACAAAACGGTCTACCGCTTTTCTGGACGGATAAGCATAGATATGTCCGTCTTTCCGCACATACGTCCTTGCTAAAAATGTGAACCCCTCGTCTATATGCACGATCTTCGTTTTTTCCTCATTGATCCTCGCACCCCGTTCTGCCACAAAACTCTTCACAAGACGTATCACCTCCTCTCCCCGCTGGTAAGAACGGACCGTCACTACAATATCATCTGCGAACCGGATCAGATTGCCATCCGGATAATCTGCCTCTTTCCTGCCATACAGACCGTCATAAATATGCCGCTGCAGTCCATCCAGCACAAAATTTGCCAGATAAGGTGCTATATTCTGCCCCTCTGAAAGACCGTACCCATTTGACGATGTTAAAGTCGGGTAGAAACAACCATTATCAGACGGGTTAAATTAACCAATTTTAGACAAGTAGAAATAACCAATCTACGTTATAGCTTATCTTGATGCCTATAAAAAACACTTCAGGATTTCGGCTGCGTCCGCCACCCTTGACTGAATCCAAAAGAAACGCTTCATCAAAATTGCCGATGGTGAGGAACTCAAGAACAGAACAATTTATTAACCATCAAATCCAGCATTATAGCGTTTCTTTAGGCTTCAATCAAGGGCAAGCCCCTTTTATGAGGGGTGGCTGGTTTAAGCCTCTGGCTCAGAATCTTAGAACAGAATATTAGTAAAAAAAATTTTGTTATTCTTAATGATGGTTAATTTAATTTGTCTTAATTTGGTTGTTTTAATCTGGTCTTATTTTGGTTATTTTAAACCGACTGTTTTTGGTTAATTTAACCCGACCTTAACA
>CADBMP010000274.1 GCA_902795775.1 uncultured Lachnospiraceae bacterium
AATGAAAGGTACAGTAAAATGGTTTAATGCAAAAAAAGGTTTTGGATTCATCTCCGATGAAACAGGAAAAGACGTATTCGTACACTTCTCCGCACTTCAGATGGATGGTTTCAAGGTGCTTGACGAAGGTGATGAAGTAGAATTTGACGTTGTGAACGGAGAAAAGGGTCCACAGGCATCAAACGTGGTAAAGGTTGGCTAAGCACAAAGTTATGATTTATGCATGAATCATTAATTTTTATAGATAAGTGTTTTATTTAGTACGAAAGGAAACGGGAACTCAAAAATTCCATATTCCTTTAATATGAATTTTTCAGTTATTTTAAAAGTTAAGATTGTAAGTAGGTTATAACGAAAAAAGGCTGTAAAAAGAAATTTTTACAGTCTTTTTTATGCGCACGCCCGCACAATGAAATCTGCTGCCTTCGGCAGCATGCGGGCGGCGCAGCGAGCAGGAGATGAAAAAACACCTCCTGCCCGATTTTTTGCACGCCCGCATAATGATTTGCTGCCTTCGACAACATACGCAACACCACATCGGGCAGGAGATGAAAAAACACCTCCTGCCCGATTTTTTGCACGCACGCTATTACATTCTATTGTACAGCTCTGCATATTTTCCTGCTGAATTATTCCATGAGAAGTCCATTGCCATTCCCCGGTCAATCATCTTATTCCATTCACGTTTTCTGTTGTAATAAACATCCTTTGCATACCGGATGGTATTCAACATTTCGTGTGCATTATAATTGCAGAAAGAGAATCCGGTTCCCTTGCTCTCATATTCATTATACGGCTCTACTGTGTCACGCAGTCCGCCCGTTTCACGCACGATTGGAATTGTACCGTAACGCAGGCTCATAAGCTGGGAAAGACCACATGGTTCAAACAGCGAAGGCATCAGAAAAGCATCACATGCCGCATAAATCTTATGCGAACGCTCATTTGAATAAAAGATGTTCGCAGAAACCCTCTCATGATACTTCCACTCAAAGTGACGGAACAGGTTTTCATAACGCTCCTCACCGGTTCCCAAAACCACAAGCTGTGTATCCTCAGCACAGATTTCTTCAATCACGCGGTCGATCAGGTCAAAGCCCTTCTGGTCTGTCAGACGGGAAACAATGCCGATCATGAATTTTCTGTCATCTTCTTCCAGACCAAGCTCTTTCTGGAGCCCGCGTTTATTTTTCACCTTTTCTTTACGGAACGTCTTGATATTATAATTCTTAAAAATCAGAGGATCTGTTTCCGGATTGTACTCCTCATAATCCAGTCCATTCACAATTCCCACCAGACAGTTGCTCCTTGCCCGCATCAGTCCATCCAGATGCTCCCCGTAAAACGGCATCTTGATTTCCTCGGCATAAGAATCGCTGACCGTTGTAATCATATCCGCATAAACAATTCCGCCCTTTAAGTAATTTGCATCCCCATATGCTTCTAACTTATCCGAAGTAAAGAAATAATCTTTTAAGCCTGTAATATCCTTAACCTTCTTTAAGTCCCAGATTCCCTGGAATTTCAGGTTATGTATGGTCATAATCGTTTTTATGTTATGGAAAAACGGATTTTCGCTGAACATATCCTTTAAGTAGATAGGAATCAGGCCGGTCTGCCAGTCATGGCAATGAATGATATCCGGGCGGAAATCAATACTTGGAAGGGAAGACAGGGAAGCCTTGCAGAAAAAGGCAAACTTCTCAATATCCTCATGAATGTTTCCATACGGATGAAATCCTGCAAAATAAAATTCATTGTCAATGAAATAAAACTTTACTCCTTCATACTCCATCTGCATCACGCCAACATACTGTTTTCTCCATGCCAGGTCAATGTAAAAATGTGTCACATATTCCATTTTCTGCTTCCATTCTTCAGGAATGCAGGCGTACTTCGGAACCATGACGCGCACATCAAACTCCTTTTTATCAAAATATTTCGGCAAAGAGCCCACTACATCAGCAAGACCACCCGTTTTTATGAACGGGACACACTCTGACGCTACAAACAATACATTTTTCATAGTAACAAATAACCTCCTTCATTCGCTTTTTTGACTGTCATTTACATTTAACCCCAAAACGTTCTGTGCATACCTGCAGCATGACTTTATGTAAACCACAGTTTTAAATAGTTACTATTCAGTCCGGTAAATTATTTTGAATAATAAACTATATACACCCTATTTAAAATTATACTAAAAAATATCGCGAATGAAAAGAGTTTTTCGCATTTTCTACACCGTTTTTCGTATTTTATATTCCAGTTTGATTTTATCTGCAATCAATGCAACAAATTCTGAATTGGTCGGCTTGCCTTTTCCGGAGCTCACCGTATATCCAAACAGTTCCTCAATGGTATCCATCTTCCCCCTGCTCCATGCAACTTCTATGGCATGACGGATGGCGCGCTCCACCCTGCTGGAAGTGGTCTTGTATTTTTTTGCAATGGCAGGATAAAGCCGCTTTGTAATGGCACACATGATTTCCCCATCTTCCACTGATAAAATAATGGCATCCCTTAGATACTGGTATCCTTTGATATGAGCCGGAACCCCGATTTCATGAATGATATTCGTGACATCTGTTTCCAGCGAGTGCGTGCCATAAATTTCTGTCCTTCCAAATACAGTGTTTATGATATTGCTCTCCTGCCCTCCGGAAATGCCGGCAGCTTTCACCCTTGCCACAAGAACCCGCGTGTCAAACGGCTTCAGGATATAATATACCGCTCCCAGCTCAAAGGCATGCTCTGTCACACTTTCCTGATTTACCGCTGAAACCACAATGACCTTTGGCCGTTCCTGTTTCTCCATATTTTTTAACCGTTCCATGACCCCCAGGCCGTCAATTTTGGGCATGATGAGATCCAAAAGCACAACATCAGGCTTTAACAGGTGTATTTTTTTCAATGCCTCCTCTCCGTCTGAGGCAGTTCCGATGACCTCCACCCCTTCTTCTTTTGAAAGCGCATCCTTTAGTAAACTTACAATTCTTTTGTTATCGTCCACAATCAGTGCCTTTACTTCACTCATGCCTTACCTCCGTCTGAACCATATTTACCGCTCCGGCTTTCATCCGGAACCGGAACAATTATGACTGCTCACATTTCAGTAATATTATATTCAAAAATCGAGGACGTACTCAAGCAGAATAACCCCCAAATTTTCGACAGGCTCTTACATTTCCGGTAATCGTTCAGCATATTGCAGGCACATTTATTTCCCGCAATTATTCAGCATATTGCAGGGGCTTTCATTTCCCATAATAATTCAGCATATTGCAGAGGCTTATATTTTCTATTGTCATAAGGACAGGAAGGAATTCTGCAGCCCGGCATGAAATGCCTGACAGGATTACAGCATATTTTCAATAAACGTGGCATACCCTTCCCTTGGCTCATTGACAAAAACATGCGTGACCGCCCCGATGACCTTTCCATTCTGTATGATGGGCGCACCGCTCATCCCCTGGACAATTCCGCCTGTCCTTTTTATCAGTTCCGGGTCCGTTACGCGTATGACCATTCCCTTGTTATCCTTTGAATTTAAACGAATCTCTAAGATTTCTATTTTATAGCGCGCCACCCCGTTACCTGTCTCGCACAGAATCCATGCACTTTCTTTTTTTACCTCGTGCTTGAGCCCCACAGGCAATGCTTCTGACTCCCGGTAGCCCTCTGTCTGATTTTCTATCTTCCCGGTAATCCCAAGGATGGTATTGCTCTTTATGGTTCCAATGCAGTTTCTCTCCCCTAAGATGACACTGCCCACAAGCTCTCCGGGACTTCCTGCCGTTCCCTTTTTAATATCTTCTATTACCGCAGGATACACCTTTCCTGTTTCCACCGGAATAACCTCTCCTGTATCAATATCGGAAATACCATGACCGAGTGCTGCAAATTCATTTTTTCTTGTCAGGAAAGATAATGTTCCAATCCCCTCCGTATCCTCACGAAGCCAGACACCGAGCCTGTATTCCCCATCCTTACAGAGTACCTTATCCAATTTTAACCGGATGGTGCTTCTCTTTCTTTTTACTGTTAATTTTACATTTTCTCCTCTCCCTTTCTGTAACCTTTCTACCACCTGGTCGATTGTATCCACATCCACGCCATCCACCTTCCTGATGGAATCTCCCTCCATCAGGATATCTTTTGCCGGTTCATAGGAAAGTCCGTCTTTTCCTGTTACCCTTGTGGTGCCTAAAACCATCAGCCCTTTGGAGCGGATATACAGCCCCACCGCCTTTCCGGACGGCATGACCTTTTCTTTTTCAATTACATCAAAATGAATGTTCTTATAATGAACCATGCCAAACAGCTTTAATTCTGCCTGATAGGTTCCCAGTGCACTGGCTTTTACTGCAAGGGGATTTTTTAAGGAAATTTCCGGGCTTTTCCCTTTTTGTCCGGAAAGCACCTGAATTGCCTCTTTTGTCTGTTTCCAGCTGCAGGAAACCGGTACATCAAGGTCTAACATGGTTTCCTGATTCCGGAACAGGTAAATATGATTCGGAATCCGCTTGTCAAGCTCTTTTACATACCAGAAAAAAAGCAGCCCAAAATCCACCAGCAAAAGCAGAAATAACGCCAGACGATAATATCCTTTTCTAAACGAATGCTCCATAACGACCTCCCCTGTACTTACGCAACAAAAAACGGTATATACCAAAATTTATATACAAATATAAATCTTAGCATATACCGTTTTATCCAAAATATACCGAAACGCTCCTTTTTTCCACAAAAATAAATCTTGAAGATGCCTCTCCAACTGAAAGGTATAGAAATCACTTCCCTTTGACCTGCCTTGCCAGCTCCTTCATCTCCCTTGCACTGCCAGTCACTGCATCCGTTATCTTTGCGCCTCCCAAAATCCTCGCAAGCTCTGTCACGCTCTCCTCGTCACTCAGCCGGCGGATTCCGGTGCTGGTATGTCCGTCTGTATTTTCTTTTTCTATGACAAAATGCGTGTCTGCCATGGCTGCAATCTGTGCCAGATGTGAAATGCAGATGACCTGATGGCTTTTTCCAATGACTGCCATCTTTTCTGCCACCATCTGCGCCGTCCTGCCGCTGATTCCCACATCAATCTCATCAAAAATCATGGTCGGGATTTCATCATGCTCCACAAAGACCGTTTTAATGGCAAGCATGATTCTGGAAAGCTCACCACCAGAAGCCACATCCCCCAGAGATCGAAGCTCCTCTCCCGGATTTGTGGAAATCATGAATTCAATCTCATCCATGCCATTTGCAGAAAATGTCTCTTTATTTGTAATCCGGATTTCAAAACGCACCTGAAGAAAGTTCAGGTCTAAGAGTGCCTGTGTAATCTCCTTTTCCAGTACGTCTGCACATTCCTTCCTGATTTTCGTCACCTGTGCAGAAATCTCCTTTAACTTCCCGCACAGTGCCTCTTTTTCCTCCAAAAGCTTGTCCCGGTGTTCCTCATACTGCTCATAATAAGAAAGCTTTTGGCGGTTCTTTTCCGCATAAGCAAGCACTTCCTCCGTTGTGGCACCGTACTTTGCCTTTAATGAGCGTACCAGGTCAAGCCGCTTTTCCACCTTAGAAAGTTCCTCCCCGCCGGTTTCAAATTCATCCATATATGCAGAAAGCTCCCTGTTAAAGTCCGTCACAAGGGCATCAATATCCGAAAGCTGGTCTAAAAATCCGGACAAGGCTTCATCATATCCGGTAAGGCCGGTAAGGATTCTTACTGCAGAAGAAATCTGCTCTGAAACGGAGCCATCCGACTGGCTGGTTTCCCTGTAAATCTCCGAAAGCCCCTCTGCAATTTTTTCCGAATTGGAAAGTTTCTTAAACCGTTCCTCTAACTCTGCCTCCTCCCCGGATACAAGCGCAGCCCCCTCAATTTCCGAAAGCTCATACTCCAGAAAAGAAATCTCGCGGAGCCTCTCTTCCTCCGGCAGCTCCTTTTCCGAAAGCTCCCCGCAGACCTGCTGGTACCTGCGGTACGCCGCCTCCAGTTCATCCATTACATCTTTTAACCGGTCCCCCGCATATTCATCCAAAATTTCCCGGTGCTTGTTCTTTCGCAAAAGGGACTGCTGCTCATTCTGCCCATGGATATCAATGAGAATCTCTGCCATTTCCTTTATCTGTGCCACCGTAACCGTTTCCCCGTTCACCCGGTTCACCGTCCGCTTCTCCATGATTTTTCTGGAAATCAGAAGGGTATTGTCCTCCTCCAAAAAAATTCCCATTTCCTTTAATTTTTCCTGTTGTTCCTTTTTCTCCACCAAAAACGTCAATTCGGCCAGGGCATACTCCGCCCCTGACCGAATCATGCTTCCATTTACCTTTCCACCCAGTGCCGTACTGATGGAGCCAATGATGATTGACTTTCCCGCACCGGTTTCACCAGTTAATACATTTAATCCTTTCTGAAAATCCACCTCTGCCTCATCAATGATGGCAAGGTTCTTTACATGTAAATTTAATAACAATTTTTTCTCCTTTTTTGTTCCGGCATATCAGACTCTTCATCCGATACGCCGGATATCATCTCAAACAACATGTAATCAATGATTCTTCTGTCACCTCTGCATGTTATTTACAGATACAATCTGTACCCTGCAGCTAAGCTTACAGCCGTCAATATACGCATAAACATACGTTGTTCCTACGCCCCGTCCTGTAACGGTGCCATTTTCCACACTGGCGATGCGGTTGTTTTCAGAATACCACGTAACCGTCTCATCTGCACCGGTCACAAGCAATGTTTCCGTATCATACTGCCGGATTCTGAGACTTGACTTGTTCAGATCCACCACATGAACCTCTACCGTAGTGGTGGTGCCGCTCGTGGTCATAATGGTAATCGTTGCCGCACCGGTTCCTACTGCCGTAATCCTGCCATCGTCTGTTACCCTCGCCACACGCTTGTTGTCCGTTGCCATAGTGACCGTATCGGTCGTGTTTGTCGGCAGAAGCTGATACGTCAGATCCGCCGTATCGCCCTTTTTCATGGTCAGCTTCGTCTGCGCAATCGTAATGGAGCTTGCAGGAATGGCATCCATGACACGGACATAACAGCGGTCGCTCAAATTGCTTCCATCTGTGGTCTTCACAGTGATATAAATATCTCCTTCCATCAGACCGGATACCTTACCGTTCTGGTCTACAGACGCAATGGTATTGTCCGAAGTGCTCCACTGCAGTTTTTTGATGGTCGTGGTGTTTGGTTTCACCGCAGCTTTTAATTTTATGGTGCCACCGATATAACAGATGGCATAATGTTTATTCAGGTCAAGGGAAGTTGCACGCCGTATTACTGTTACACGGCATCTGGCAGTCGCACGTGCCGAATCTGTCGTCCTTGCTGTAATCACAGTGGAACCGACCTTCTTTCCTTTGATTTTTCCTGTTTTGCTTCCCACCGAGGCAATCTTTTTATTTCTGGAGGTGTACCTCACAGATGGTTTCACCGTATCATTCGAGGTAACAGTGGACTTTAATTTATAAGTCTGCCCAATGTTGATCCGAATACTGGATTTATTTAATTTCAAGGTGGTCTTTACCTTTGTGACCTTTACGGTACAAGTGGCTTTGACATTATAATTCACCAGATAACAGGTAATGATGCACGTTCCTGTTTTTTTCGTCTTTACCTTTCCTGCCTGTGAAACCGTTGCAATTTTTGAATTTGACGATTTCCACTGTACAGGAGTATTTTTGAATTTTGACGGTGTAATGGTCTTTGTGATGGTAAAGCTCCTGCCCTTTACAATGGTCTTCTTTGTCGGATTCAGTTTTAATTTTACCCGGCTCTCCACCGTCACCATACAAATAGCCACTTTTCCGGTCGGCACATACGTACAGGTAATCATGACCGGAACCTCACTCACAGCCACTCCCTTTACAATTCCGTCCGGAGACACGGTTGCGACCGATTCATCCGAAGATGTGTATTCTACAGTCTGGTCCGTCGGATTCGCCGGAGTAAAGATTGGCATGATTTCAAATGTTTCACCCTCTTTGATGGTCTTTTTCTCCGGGTCAACGGCAAAATCACCTGCCACCACGATTGGTTCAATGACGTGTACCACGCAGCTTTTCATACCGTCAATGCCAAGTTCTGTCGCCATGACATGAATGGTCACATCCCCGACGCTCACACCAGTAACAGAAGCACCAATCACTACCGCATTTTCCAATTTTTCCGTAAGTGTGGCTATCTTTGGGTTTTCCGTTACCATTTTGACATTACTCTTATCCACATTTTCAGACGGCGCATATATGAGTCCGACATCAATGGTCTTTCCCACCTGCACCGTATATTCCTCCTGATCAAAGGCAATGGAAGTGAGCGGTTCGGTCACATGTACCTTGATCGTCTTTGATTCCACAGTGGTTCCAAGCGTCGTACAGCTCACCGTTACCGTAGTCAGGCTGTTTACCGGTGTCGCAGCGGAGCCGGTAATTTCAATGAGACTATCCCGGAAATTCACCTTCGCAGAAACATATTTTCCATCATCACCAGCCTTTGCCACCAAATTTTCTGCATCATACGCATCCTGCGGCGTAATCGTGTATTTTACGGTACGTCTTTCTCCCCGGATTACCCAGATTTCCTCCTCCGCTAATGCAACTGCCGTCATTGGCGTGGACGCAATGTGAATCCAGAGCTCATCATACAACGGCTCGATTCGCTTTGCGTTATCCGCAGCTTCCACGCGAACCTTTACCCAGCCGTCCAGACCGGTAAAGGAAAGCTTACCTGTTTTGGAATCAATGGAAGCGATTCCGGCAGGCTTTGCCTCATTGATGGACCAGACAACATCAGTTTCTGTAGCGGTATTTGGCGTGTAGTCATACGACAGATCCAGATACCCCTCTTTCAGCCCCACCTCACCGGCAGGCTGGTTGTTATAGGTTGTACTCTTCATCTGAGGACCAGCTTTGATCTTAATGGTTTCCATGCGTTCGATGACAATGATTTTCCTTGAAACCGTCAAATGCGTATCCGGATTCATCAAAAGCAGGGTAGCCTCTCCGGTTTCGTTTGCATGAATGATTCTCTGCGGTTTTCCTTTATCCTCATCATTTAATAAATCAAACACCTTATCATCAGAAGAAATCCATTCAATATTGCTGACACTTCCTCCTTTTGTCGTAATCGTAATCGGAACATCCTCTCCTTTTTCCATCTTGATTGGATCATCCGTAGGTGACACGATTGTAATATCCGTAGCCGTATCTACAATATCAATTTCACAGGACGCTAACTGTGTAATTCCGTTCTCATCTGTCCATGACAATGTTAATATCAATGGATTCTGTGACGGCGTTACCTTTAATGCCTCATAATATGCCAGATATTTGCTTGTTCTGTCATAATCTTTATCACCGGGCTTTGGAATGGATAAATAATCTCTTGGATTTAAATTCGTCTCATTCTTGAACGCAACATCCCAGTCATATATAGGATTTTGCGGATCATTTCCAGAACCAAACACGCCCCATAAAGCATTTTCACGCTTGTCCGAAACCGGAATCTTCAAGGTCGAGGTGCTGATTCGGAACGATTCCTTTACATACACCGTCACCTGAATCGAAACCGCATCAGGATCAGTTGAATCCCATTTCGGTACACCCTCCAAATCATGATTATTTGCGATACGGGTAATCCTGTAAACGGCATTTCCCTCTTTTTCATCATTCGCCCTCAAAACACATTCATTTTTTGATATGTTTTCAAACGGTCCGGTCACAACACCAGAAGATGTTTCCGAAACCTTCTCAATTTTGAAATCATCCTGCAGTGCCTGCGCCGAAATTCCCAGACCATCTGCCAGATTGTAGGTTCCACCCACATCCAGCGTCACATCATGCGTCCTCCATTTACTTGGCACCTTGATTTTAAAGCGGAATCCGATTTCCGGTGGAATATCATCAATAATCGTTCCAATCTTATCTTCCTTTTGTTCATTGCTGTAAATCCCGGAAGGAAAAAATGCTACATAATACACGCCCGGTCTCGCACGAAACTCATACGAATTGATCCCGGACACACTGTTGAACGTCCGGAAGTTTGCATCCCTTTCATCATATCCGGTTCCTATATGCGTTGTTTCCCCATTATTATAACCTTCACTCACCATGTAAGAATCACCGCTTCGCCTCTGCCAAACCACCCAGTCCACCTTCGTCTGCGGACCTGATGCTTCTCCCACACTTTCAGTCAGGTTATCAATAATGACCGCATCACCACTCTTCAGTTGAATTCCCGATTCTCCGGAAGCCTCCACATCATCTGCTGTAAGGCTTCCCGCCCGCATACTCGGATTTACATATACTTCGATGGTATCGACACCCAACGACTCTCTCGTTCCCGTCACCTGTGTCACTTCCACGGTAAGTGTCGTATGCCCCACACCGACTGCCTGAATCGTCCATTCTCTCTCAAAACGGTTCTCCCTGCCATCAGTATCATTTACCTTTAAAATACTTTCATTCCCACTTGTCCACTCTGCAACATACGTATCACTTCCCGTACCACTTGCAAATAACAGGTTCATTTCCTGCCGATGCTGAGTTCTTCCTGCTTCTGAATCATCATCCCTATTACTGATGACCAGCTCCTGACCTGGACGCAGAAACAACGCTTTTTTCCCATCCGGCTTATCTACATCACTCTTATGCGGATATGTCATTTCTGCAAGCACCTTGCCGCTTGTTGCATCCTTCACTGGTTCCAAAGGTCCCAGAATAAAAGTCTGGACATTCACCTGAAACTCATACTTCTCCCCATCTATTGGGACATCCATATCATCTAATCCCTGAACCCTTACGCCCCATGGCCCTAAGCCCTTTGCCTGTATCGTAGCCGTCTTTCCTTTATATTTGCCATCGGTCGCACCTTTTAAAGCAATGGTCGCCTTTGCGCCCGGATCTGTACTGTCCGGTGCACTAATCTCCCACTGATAGTTTGCCGCTGTTCCACCATCAATATATAAACTTTCAGACTGGCTCTGCATTACATATTCACTGCCCACAGGCAGTAAAGTGCGGCTGTTCTTTACCGTAAAACCCGCCGCCTGTGCGCTCTTTCCCACATCCACCGGCAGCTTGAACAACGTCAAATCCGTCGGCAAAAGCGAAAACAACACCGCCAGAACCACCACGAAACTGATGCCCCTTCTCCACCTTTTTTTCCTTCCCTGAAATAATCCTTTCATCCTGATTCCTCCTGTTTCCAAATACCATCCAGCTGCCCTGAAACTCCCTCTTTGATCATTCATAATCCCCTTCATTATTATGATACACGCTCTGCACGTCGTCGTCCTCGTCTAAAAGGTCCATGGTCTTCTGGAACTGCTTCACATCCGCTTCATCCGTCAGATTCACATATGTCTGCGGAATCATGGTGATTTCCGCACTCGCCATCTGGATTTTCTCTTTTTCTAATGCCTCTAATACCGCATTAAAATCCTCCGGTGCCGTCAGGATTTCAAACGAATCCTCTTCCTCGGAAAAATCCTCCGCTCCGGCATCCAAAGCAATCATCATCACATCATCCGGCTCTCTTTCGCACTCCTCCCGGTCTATGATGATCTGCCCCTTTTCATCGAACATATAAGAAACACAGCCCTGCGTCCCCACGCTGCCGCCGCCTTTTGTAAATGCATTCCTTACATTGCTGGCGGTGCGGTTCTTATTATCCGTCAGCGCCTTCACGATGATTGCCGTTCCCTTTGGCCCGTACCCTTCATAAGTCACGGATTCGTAATTCACCGCATCCAT
Organism: uncultured Lachnospiraceae bacterium; assembly: GCA_902795775.1. Lineage (GTDB taxonomy): Bacteria > Bacillota > Clostridia > Lachnospirales > Lachnospiraceae > Butyribacter. The sequence continues at coordinate 11,776 of CADBMP010000274.1, forward strand.
GTTTCCCGCTGCCTTTTTGATTCCGCGGTCGATGGTATCATTCGGCATGTTGTTCGCTTTTGCCTTTGCAATGACCTCACGGAGCTTCCCATTATTATCCGGGTCCGGTCCGCCCTCTTTTACCGCCACCGCAATTTCACGCCCGATAATGGTAAAAATCTTTCCTTTTGCAGCATCGTTCTTTTCTTTTTTGTGTTTAATATTTGAAAATTTTGAATGTCCTGACATATTCTCCCTCATTTCTGCGCCGCTTTGTTATGTAATTTCAGCCTGACCGACCTGTCAGGTTCGTGCCGGACGGCGCACAGACACAAACCCGTTTTCTCCCTGTTTCCAGCTTCTTCCTAAAAATATGTTTCGGAAAGCAGATGACAAACAATTACTTTATATTGTAGCACGTTTTTCTTTTTCTGTCCATAGTCAGAACAAAGTGAACAAGCCCACTTCAGCTCGCCAATCCCTCACTCATGAGGAGCCTGCATCACTTTGTGTGCCAGATGCATATTGCCGAAAACAGCTAATTCCTCTATAGCAGATGTGTGCAATCGAGCAGGATTCCACTCGGCGCCCTGTGGACAAAAAAAGGAAACCACTTAACGGGCTTCCTGTTTTTTCCAAATATATGACTGCCATGCCATTTTCCCACAGCAGCTTATTTTTATATAAATCTGCGCATTCTGCGTTGTAAAGATACCTCCGAACGTTACCAATGCTGCCGACTCAATCCCGGCACCCTTGCGGCACACGAAAGATCCCGCTTAGTGCTGCTAGGTTCCCCTCCTGACACGGTTCACGAGTTTCCATTGCGCAAGACCAGAACATCAACGCCACATACATTGGGCAGCTTCACAGATCATCGATCCGAAACAGAACATCACCTCTGCTATAGCGGATTGCAGATACAGGGCACCGCTAACTCCCCGGCTAGCGCAGAAATCTGACAAAATGATTTCCACTTACTGATTATAAAGAATATTGCTATTATAACCTTAGTTTCCACTAATGTCAAGGAAATTCTGTATATTTCCCACTGCAGCGTCAGATTATATATGTGAACATATCGCCTGATTAATGTCTTTACAACAAGCCTTATATATGGTAAAATCATAGTAAAGCATAAGATATTTCATTAAATAAAATCTGGTTTTACATCTTTTAAATAATTCATTGAACAATCTGAAATTTCACATGCTTTTATTTCCAAAATGATATACAAATAAGGGCAGGAGATTTCAGACGCATCATGTTTGTATTGAGTTTTTTTATCAGCCGGACTTATGATATCTGCAAAAAATCTTTTATATATGGATTTTGGACAGATATCTTTTCGTCCAGATTATTAAAAAACGATTTATTTGATGCTTCTGCATCAGGTACTTTGGGGCATCCGCTGTTCCATATATTTCTCCTGCCCGGAAAAGGAGTCTTCCATTATAAAAGTCCGAGGGATGCGCTGAACAAGGCGGAATACGAGCTTGCACTTGCATACCTGTACTGTTCATACACAGGTGCATCTTCCAAGGAGGTCACGCTTTCCTTTATCCGGGAAGGAAAGCCGCATAAGCTCATCGCCTGCCTGGCCGGGGAGGGCTTTGACGTGGAACTGTATGAAAGCGGCATCTACCATGTAAAAAAGACCGGTTTCAGCACCATGCAGATTATTGTTGCCAAAGAACTGAAAGATGAATACATCTGGCTGAAGGCACTGACACGCAACCTGACAAAAGAAAATGCAGAAAAACTTGCAAATGAAGCCAAAAAAAGAAAAGACGGGACGGAACAGGAAATTGAGAACCTGAAAAAGAATCCCGGTAAGATTGCGATGTTGTAAAAGCAGTAAATAATCACTCCGGGAAACGATGACTTGTGTTTCATATATGATGACAAACATCCAACAAAGTATGCCGATACGGTTGAGCATCCTGCATCATGAATCTCTGAACACCATACTTGAAAAAATACAAGATTATATTATATGGCTTTAAAAGTCCTGCATTCAATACACTAAGACTTTTAAAGTCTTTTTTATTCATTTTCCGTATTGTATAATAGTCTTAAGATTTATAAAAACAGCAAATTCGTTTATTTATCGCCAAAAAGCATGGACATATTCGTGTATAATAATATATAGGTTTTTTCTTTTCCGAAAAATATGCAGAGAAACAAGAAAAATTTACGTAAAGTCAAAACGGGACAATTACGTTCGATAAATCATGTCAGATACGAAAGGAGACACAAATGTTCAAGGATGCACCATTTACAGAACCGAAATCTTTCGGACTTCGCCTTTCCAAGCTTAGAACAGAGTTTGGTGTTTCTGCCAGACAGATGAGCTTAGATATCGGACAAAATGAAAGTTATATCAATCGAATTGAAAATGCAAAAATTTATCCTTCCCTGCAAAGTTTCTTTTATATCTGCAGTTATCTTCACATTACTCCAAAAGAGTTTTTTGACGAAGAATTACCAGAACCTGAGCTGCAGGCAGAACACCTCATTACAAAAATCAAACAGCTGCCAAAACCGTTAGTGATTACTCTGGATCAGTTGGTAGACTATCTAAAATAAATCATAAAAATTTTCAAAATCGAATAGGAGGCAGGTTTTCCGCCTCCTATCTGTATCGCCCGCATGATGCCGAATACGGCTGCTCTCTATGCGGGCGTGTGTATAAATAGAAATTAAATCCCTTTCGCTTTTTTCTTGTATTCTTTCTTATATTCCATCGGCCTGCACCCAAACTGTTTTTTAAATTCCCTTGCAAAATAGCTCATATCCTCAAAACCACATAACTCTGAACACTCCGAAACACTGCTGCCCCTCCGCAGCATTCCTGCCGCCCTCTCCAGTCGAAACTGTCTGGTGTACCGGATGGGGGTCGTGCCGAATATGTTCCGAAAACACCGCAGGCACTCGCTCACACTTATTCCTGCACTTTCCGCTATTTCATCAATCGTAATCTGCTGATGGTAATTCTTCTGAATAAACGTCATCATCTGTTTCATGCGGCGTTCCGTCCTAAGCTCCTTTTCACTCTGTTTCAACCGTTCAGACTTCTGTTTCTGATATCCAAACACCAACAGCCTTGACAAATCATGACGAATATCAAACTCAAAACCGACGGGCTCTTTCACTGCCTTTTCCAAAGCATCAGAAAAATACAGTACCGCTTCCGTTCCTTTTTCTCCCAGCTCATTGAAAAAAAGATATGGTACTGCATGTTCTTTCAGAAGATCCTGCGTATATTTCTGCCAGAAGACACTGTCATCCCTGCCTCCTGTCAGTCGGGGATGCCAGCAGACCGACTGCAGAAGGCAAAGACCTCCCCAGTCCGAAACAACACTGTGCAAAGTCCCGGAATTGATAAAAATCCCATTTCCGGCAGACAAACGCAGTTTTTCTTTTCCTATCCGCACAGAAGCAATTCCCTCTTTCACCAAGAGTGCCTCAAATTCCTCATGCCAGTGCCATGGAATTTCCTTTCCGGAAAGCTCATGTACATAACAGGCGGCAGGAAATGCCACTGTGCCATGCTCTGAAATTTCTATTCCATTTTCATCTGTCACCGTATCACATATCCGTACTGCCATCCTGCCTCCCTCCAAATTTTATTGATCACATATCTGCCGGAACTGCACAGGACGTTTTACTGTGGCGCAGACGGAATGTACGGCTGCACGCTGTTCTTTAAAATATACTGACAATAATTTTTTGTCTGTCCGGAACCTGCTACTTCTCCATCTGTCATGCACCAGATCAGCATAAATCCGTAGAGCTGGCTGTTGATTAAAAATGCCAGTTCCTCCACCGGAGTATCTTCCCTGAGCTGACCCTGCCTGATGGCTTCATTCAGCACAGACTTCATGGCAAGGATATCTCCCTGATATTTTGTAATTCCAGAATTTTCCAAAGATGTACTGGCGGATGCAATATGGTTTCTGAGCCACTGCCTGCAGATTTCCAGACCGGAACGTTCTACCGCCTTCATAAAAACGCGGCAATAATTGTCTAATTTTTCTATAACCGATTTTCCTTTCATCTGATTCACAATTTCTGCCAGACGGGAAAAATCTGTTTTATTTAATTCCTCAATAATATCCTCTTTTTTCTTAAAATACGTATAAAATGAACCTGTAGCTACCCCGGCCTCTTTTGCTATGTCACTGACCGAAACCTTATCAAAGCCCTTTTCTAAAATTGCTTTTCTTGCTGCCTCTAAGATTTTTTTTCTAGTTTCGATTGCACCTTTTTGTCTGCTCGTCAACTCCTTTGCCACATTCATCCCTCCTATCTCCACTGGCACAGCTAATTATTGCACACGTTTTTTACGCATAGAATGGCTCGTGCAGAGCACTAGACTATTATATCACATCACGGCTTCTTTGGCTATGCAGTATTTTCCATTTTCCTCTCCGCCCACCTTCCCGCCGAACATGATTCTTTTGAATAAATTTCACTGAATATGCAATATCTGCAGGTTTCAGTTTCACAAACCTGTTAAAATCGTATTCTGCTCCACTACGCTTCCACAAAATGAATCAACTTCGACCGAAAGTCCCCACGCAGGCCACCGACCGGAATGCCCACATTTTCCAGCGTATCACCACCATACACATGATCCTCTCCTTCCACCCGGTAACTCTTGTCCGGTGCCAGTCCAGGAATCTTCACAAAACGTGTGCGGACGTTCGGACGCGCAAGCACCTGCACATATGTCATAAGTGCCTCTGACTGGTCCTTTGCCACAACCAGATAACAGTCATACTCATGATTTGCCTGATAAGATGCAATCCTGTAATAATCCCCCCGCCTAATCAGGTGCTGGTATTTATGATATTTTTGAATCTGAATCGGAATTTCTTTTCTGTCTTCTTCCGGTATCTTCGTGATGTCAAGCTCATAACCAAATGTTCCGGCAAGTGCCACGTCCCCTCTCGTCTGGAACGGCGTCACCCTGCCAATGGCATGGTTGGGGCAGTCAGAAACATGTGCCCCAATGGTGGAAAGAGGATAAAGAAGTGCCGTTCCTTCCTGAATTTTCAGACGTTCTATGGCATCCGTATCATCAGAGCACCATATCTGCGGACTG
>CADBMP010000275.1 GCA_902795775.1 uncultured Lachnospiraceae bacterium
GTCGGGAACAGCAGCACATCCCTTATCGCCGGGCTGTCCGTCATCAGCATACACAGTCTGTCAATTCCATATCCAATTCCCCCGGTCGGCGGCATTCCGATGCTGAGTGCATTCAAGAAATCCTCATCCGTATGCTCTGCCTCATCATCCCCTGCAGCCGCATTCTCATCCTGCTGTTTGAAACGCTCCCTCTGGTCAATCGGGTCATTTAACTCTGAGTACGCATTGCACATCTCCCAGCCATTCATGAACATTTCAAAACGCTCCACATAATCCGGGTTGTCCGGCTTTTTCTTTGTAAGCGGGGAAATCTCAATCGGGTGGTCCATCACAAACGTTGGCTGAATCAGATGCTCCTCCACAAACTCCTCAAAAAACAGGTTCAGGATATCGCCCTTTTTGTGACGCTCCTCGTACTCCACATGTTTCTCATCCGCAATTTTCTTTGCAGCCTCTGTGTCCGGAATTTCATTAAAATCTACACCGGCATACTTCTTTACGGCATCCACCATGGTAATCCGTTCAAACGGCTTTCCAAGATCCATCTCCGTTCCCTGATACGTAATCGTTGTCGTACCCAGCACCTCTTTTGCAACAAACCGAAACATTTCCTCTGTCAGATCCATCATCCCATGATAATCCGTATATGCCTGATAAAGCTCCATCAGCGTAAATTCCGGGTTATGTCTGGTATCTAAGCCTTCATTACGGAACACGCGCCCAATCTCAAAGACACGCTCCAAACCGCCCACGATCAGTCTCTTTAAATATAACTCCAAAGAAATACGAAGCTTCAAATCCTCATCAAGCGCATTAAAATGTGTTTCAAACGGTCTGGCTGCCGCCCCGCCCGCATTTGACACGAGCATTGGTGTCTCCACCTCCAAAAATCCACGTTCCCCTAAGAATCTTCTGATGGTGCTGATGATTTTTGAACGCTTGATAAAGGTATCCTTTACCTCCTCATTCATAATGAGGTCAACATATCTCTGACGGTAACGGGTATCTGTATCCGTCAGTCCATGATATTTTTCCGGCAAAATCTGCAGGCTCTTTGATAACAGCGTCACTTCGGAGGCGTGAATAGAAATTTCTCCGGTCTTTGTCTTAAAGACCATTCCTTTCACTCCCAAAATATCGCCCACATCATATTTCTTAAAATCGGCATAGCTTTCCTCTCCGATTTCATCCCTTGCCACATATGCCTGAATTTTTCCCTGAATGTCCTGTATATTACAGAAAGAGGCCTTTCCCATGACACGCTTGAACATCATGCGCCCTGCAAGCGTGACCTCCTTTCCTTCCATCTCTTCATAATTATCTTTAATTTCCATAGAATGATGTGTCACATCATATTTTGTAATGACAAAAGGGTCCTTTCCTGCCTCCTGTAAATTTGCAAGCTTTTCCCTCCTGACCTTTAAAAGCTCATTTGTATCCTGATTCTGTGGTTGATTTTTTCCTGCCACGTTTCCATTCTCCCTTCTTTTTAATCTGATGCCAGACATTCATTGTCCTGCTCCAAAAGCCTTCTTTTGCGGAATCCATAATGAAAGCTGTAAATGAAACATTTTTATTTATGAATCTCTAAAATCTTATATTTTACAACGGCACCTGTCGGCGTTTCCACATCTACTGTCTGGCCTGCCTTTGAGCCAATCAGCGCCTGCCCCACAGGAGATTCATTGGAAATCTTTCCTGACAATACATCTGCTTCTGTGGAACCCACAATCTGATACTCCAGTTCTTCCTCAAATTCTATATCTAAAAGCTTTACTGTACAGCCGATATGGACCGCGTCCTTATCTCCTTCATCTGTTGCCACAATAATTGCATTTTTTAAGATTTTCTCAACTTCTTCGATACGATGCTCATTATCCCTCTGCTCATCCTTTGCAGCATCATACTCAGCATTTTCCGATAAGTCGCCCTGCTCTCTGGCTTCCTTGATTTTTGCTGCAATTTCCTTACGTTTATTTACCTTTAAATCCTGTAATTCTTCTTCCAGCTTTCTGTAGCCTTCTTCTGTCAACATATTCTTTTTTGCTTCTGCCATGATATTCCCTCCATCTGCACACGCTACTTCTCTAATAACAGGCATTTCGTGTGCCAAATACCTGTATCTCCATTCCTGCCAGCTAAAGCAATTCACTGCTTCTTTCCCTGCCAGACATGCCCGGTACACTGCAACTCACATCCGGCACAACCCGGAAAACCATCTTCTGCACCCATGTACATAAATATGCTCCACCCACATACTGCCGAAAGCAGCTGATTCCTCTATGCGGGCGTATGCACAGAAAAAGCGGTTCCTGCCTGTTCCAGCACAAAAACCGCACAGCAAATCATCATGTAATTATAGCCTATCTTCCTGTTTGCGTCAAGCCCGGTGTCAGATGCGCGGCTCAAGCCTTTCTGACACCATCTGCTCCACATCATCCCGCGACAACCCAAGGCTTATCTCCAGCTCCCCGTACAGACCATCCTCTACCATTTTCAAATATCTTTCATCCAGAGAAGCCATCTTTTTTCCTGCTTCAAGCCGTTTCTTTTTTCTATGGTATATTAATTTCATCAACCGTATCATTTCAGTAAAATCACAGCTTCTAATGGAACTCTTATAAAAATCTTCCCTCTTTTTTTCATCATGAATTTCCAATTCATCAATAAAAGGAATCGTCTCAATCAGCTCTCCTGCTTCTCCTTTTGAATATATGCTGCGCATGACGATCTTACTATTATCTACAGGGGTAAATATTTTCCCTCCGGAAGAATATTTCTGCTGCAAGGTATAATATAATTTTTCTCCCTGCACGCCGGTCATCTCCATTGGTCCAATATCCTTTACCTCACAGACACCGCTGCTCCCGTAAACAATATACTCTCCTTTTTCAAACATGTTATCACCTCTTTCCATTCGGTCCTTCTAACATTTCCGGTAACAGTAAAACTTTTCAAGAAACTTTCATTTTCCTTTTTTCTGTACGCAGCCTGTCACATTTCATTTATTATATTATAACGCAATTTTTCTTTTTTTGTAAGAGAAAAAAACAGTTTTTTTTCTTTTCTTCCAGCTCTGAATAAAGCGAATCATGAAAGATATTTTTTTTGTTTTTTTAAGAATTATTAATGATATTTTTTAAAAATGAAGAATTGTGTTTTCATCTTTTTTTTGATATACTATGAAATGTTGCTGTTTCGTACAGCAGGCTGTACATATATGTAAAAGGAAACTAAATTTTTCACATTACAGTCTGCACGAATTTCCAGACAACAGAAAGGAGTTTTATATGACTAGAACAAACACAGGGCTACTGGGTGTCATCATCGCTTATCTTGCCATGATGGTAATCATCGGCATCCGGTATTCCCGAAAGAACAAGGATGTCAGCGACTTTTACCTGGGCGGCAGAAAGCTTGGTCCTCTTGTGACTGCCATGAGCGCAGAAGCCTCTGACATGAGCAGCTGGCTCTTAATGGGGCTTCCCGGCCTCGCTTATATCTCAGGAATTGCAGATCCCGGCTGGACCGCCATCGGCCTTGCTGTCGGAACATACCTGAACTGGCTTTTCATTGCAAAACGTCTGCGCAGATATAGTGAAAAGCTCGGTGCCATTACGATTCCGGATTTTTTCTCAAAACGTTTTCATGACAAAAGCAGGGCACTTCTGGGAATTTCCGCCCTCATTATTGTTGTTTTCTTTGTTCCATATACTGCCTCCGGTTTCTCTGCCTGCGGCAAGCTGTTCGGGATACTGTTCAATATGCCTTATGTACCGGCAATGATCATGAGTGCTGTAATCATTGTGGCATATACGACACTTGGGGGATTTCTGGCTGCCAGCACGACCGACCTGATACAGAGCATCGTCATGACGATTGCACTTGTCATTGTGGTATTTTATGGCGTTTCTCTTGCAGGAGGCATAGATGTGGTCATGGAAAATGCAAAGACCCTTTCGGGATATTTAAGCATGACACACAGCCACGACCCGAATGGCAATACTGCAAATCCTTACACTCTGCTGACCATCTGCTCCACAGCAGCATGGGGACTGGGCTACTTTGGAATGCCGCACATCCTTCTGCGCTTTATGGGTACAAAGGATGAAGAAAAATTAAAACTTTCCAGAAGAATTGCTACCTGCTGGGTCATCATTTCCATGGGCATTGCAATCTTCATTGGAATCATTGGTTACAGTGTATCCCTCAAAGGACACACAGAAGTTTTTACAGATACCGTACACTCCGAAACCATCATTTTACAGATTGCAAAACTGTTAAGCACACATGGTTTCCTTGCCATTATTTTAGCGGGACTTATTTTAGCGGGAATTTTAGCATGTACCATGTCTACCGCAGATTCCCAGCTTTTAGCGGCTGCTTCCAGTGTCTCTGAAAATCTGGTACACGATGTATTTGGTATCCGTCTTTCCAAAAAAACATCCATGATCGTTGCCAGAATGACCGTAATCATTATTTCCGTCATTGCCGTCATTATTGCCTTAGACCAGAACAGCTCCGTTTTTAACATTGTTTCCTTTGCATGGGCTGGTTTTGGTGCTTCCTTTGGACCGGTCATGCTGTTTGCACTTTTTTGGAAACGCACAAACCGCTTTGGCGCACTTGCCGGTATGCTGACCGGCGGCATCATGATTTTTATATGGAAATATCTGGTTCGTCCACTGGGTGGAATCCTTGATATTTATGAACTTTTACCATCGTTCATTCTGGCCTGCATTGCCATTATTCTGGTCAGCCTCATCACTCCTGCACCAGAAAAGGAAATCATCGATGAATACGACACAATCTAAAACATAACTGTTCAATTTATCACTTCAAATAATGGCCGGGCATGATCATGACATCCATGGAGCAAAATGCCCTGCCCACCGGAAATGGAGAAATCATATGGAAAACTGGGAACTGGTTGCTCCCTGTCATTTCGGCATGGAAGCAGTCTTAAAACGGGAAATAATAGATTTAGGTTATGATATCATCAAGGCAGAAGACGGAAAAATTACGTTTTTAGGAGATGCAGAAGCAGTCGCCATCTCAAATATTTTTCTCAGGACCACAGAACGGATCCTGCTCAAAATCGGCAGTTTCCACGCCACCACATTTGATGAGCTTTTTGAAAAAACAAAGGCACTTCCATGGGAAAATTTCATTCCAAAGGATGGCAGATTCTGGGTCACAAAAGCCACCTCTGTCAAGAGTAAATTGTTCAGCACTTCCGATATCCAGTCCATCATGAAAAAAGCAATGGTGGAACGTATGAAAGCAAAGTATCATTTAGAACACTTCCCGGAGGATGGGGCATCTTTTCCAGTCCGCGTCACACTTATGAAGGACGAAGTGACTGTCTGCCTCGATACCTCCGGGGCATCTCTTCATAAACGCGGCTATCGTCTTGCGACTGTAAAAGCTCCTATCACAGAAACCCTGGCTGCCGCAATCATTTTATTTACTCCATGGAAAAAGGATCGTATTCTGGTAGATCCATTCTGTGGAAGCGGTACCTTTGCCATTGAAGCCGCCATGATTGGTGCCAATATTGCACCAGGCATGAACCGCAGCTTCACCGCCGAGGAATGGACCCATCTGATTCCCAAAAAGATATGGTATGATGCCATTACAGAAGCAGAGGATTCTGTCATCAGGGATCTGGATATGGATATCCAGGGATACGACATAGACCCTTCTGCCATCAAAGCTGCCATGGAAAATGCAAGGAATGCAGGGGTGGACCACTTAATCCACTTTCAACAGCGGGATGTAAATGCATTAAGCCACCGTAAAAAATACGGTTTCCTCATTACGAACCCACCTTATGGCAGCCGGCTGGAACCGGAGGGTGAGCTTTCCGCTCTTTACCGGCAGATTGGAGAAGCATACAGAAAGTTAGACAGTTGGTCCATGTATCTAATCACTGCTTATGAAAACGCAGAAAAATATCTTGGAAAAAAAGCGGATAAGAACAGAAAAATTTACAACGGAATGATGAAAACCTATTTATATCAATATCTGGGTCCAAAACCGCCCAAAAAGCACACAGAAGACAACAGATAATCAAGCTGGAATATTTCCTTTTTAATGCATGTGCATAATAAAAAGAAACCCACATCCGTCCATGTTATAAAAACACCGGAATGTGGGTTTTCTCTTGAATATCCATATCATACTTCTTTTATGCGCATACAAATGTAACCCTCTACTGCATTGCATACAGAAAATCTACAATCTGCTTAATATTTTCCACAGTCCCTCTCTGATAACTTGCCTGCTGTTCCAGCTCATGAGAAATGTTATTTACTTCAAATGCAGTCACCAAAAGATCATTCAGCATTTTTTCCATCATTTCCGCAACGAATTCCCTGTCTTCCTCTGCACAAGTCTTTATTTCCGACATACATTTTCTGATTTCATCAATACCATTTACCAACTTATCTGTAATATTAATAGAATCATATGACATCTGCTCCAAAGAATTCAGAGAATTATCCATACGCTCCAAAACAAGCTCTGTGGTCTTTTCGGTTTCCTGTAATTCCATGTTATAAC
>CADBMP010000276.1 GCA_902795775.1 uncultured Lachnospiraceae bacterium
ATGAAGAAGGAAAGACACATCATGGTGGATGTGGGCACTGTGAGTAATGCGAATTGCCTGGAACAGACTGTGAACATAAAATGTTTTACAGCAGGAATGTGCGCAGAACATGTTTTACAGCAGAAATGTGTGAAGAACATGTTTTATAGTGGATTATGCGCAGAATGATAATGAGACTTTAAACAATAGATTTGGAGGTAATCATGGAAGTAGATGTGTTAAAGAGAATCCCGGTCAGGGAGCAGGATCCAAAGGTACGTGCAGCAAATTTTGAGGAGGTCTGCTTAGGATATAATAAAGAGGAAGCAGAGGCAGAGGCAACAAGATGCTTACAGTGCAAGAACCCACAGTGTGTGAAAGGGTGTCCGGTAAACATTGATATTCCGGGCTTTATCAAAGAAGTGGCAGCAGGAAATGTGGAAGCGGCTTATCATGTCATTGGAAAATATTCCGCACTTCCGGCAGTTTGTGGGCGTGTCTGTCCACAGGAGAGCCAGTGTGAGGCAAAGTGTATCAGAGGAATCAAGGGAGATGCCGTTTCCATTGGAAAGCTGGAGCGTTACGTGGCAGATACTGCAAGAGAAATGGGAATCAAACCGGAAAAGGCTGAAAAATTAAATGGCAAGCGTGTAGCTGTAATCGGTTCCGGTCCTGCCGGGCTTACCTGTGCAGGGGATTTGGCAAGGCTTGGTTATGAGGTGACAATTTTTGAGGCACTTCACAAGGCGGGCGGTGTGCTTTCTTACGGAATACCGGAATTTCGTCTGCCAAAGGAAAGAGTCGTGGATGCGGAAATTGAAAATGTAAAATCGCTCGGTGTGAAGATAGAGACAAATGTGGTCATTGGAAAATCCACGACTATTGATGAGCTTCTAAATGAAGAGGGCTTTGACGCCGTATTTATTGGCTCTGGTGCAGGTCTTCCAAGATTCATGGGGATTCCGGGAGAAAATGCAAATGGCGTATTTTCTGCAAATGAGTATCTGACGAGGAGCAATTTGATGAAGGCTTTTGATGATGATTATGATACTCCGATTATTGCCGGGAAAAAGGTTGCCGTTGTGGGCGGCGGAAATGTGGCGATGGATGCAGCAAGGACCGCACTTCGTTTAGGCGCAGAGGTTCATATTGTATACAGGCGAAGTGAGGAGGAGCTTCCGGCGAGAGTGGAGGAGGTACATCATGCAAAGGAAGAGGGCATCATTTTTGACCTTCTGACAAATCCAACGCAGATTTTTACAGATGATGCAGGAAATGTGACCGGCATGGAGTGCATCCGCATGGAGCTTGGCGAGCCGGACGGATCAGGCAGAAGAAGACCAGTGGAAATTAAAGGCTCTGAGTTTACCATTGAGGTTGATACAGTCATCATGTCATTGGGGACAAGCCCGAATCCGTTGATTTCTTCCACAACAGAGGGCTTAGAGGTCAACAGAAGAAAATGTATTGTGGCTGAGGAGTCAGACGGCCATACAACAAAGGCAAAGGTTTATGCCGGAGGAGATGCCGTAACGGGAGCTGCAACTGTAATCCTTGCAATGGGAGCAGGAAAAGCGGCTGCAAAGGGAATTGATGAATTTTTAAGCAAATAATTCGTAATAGTGTTTTTTGTCATGATATGAAGAAGGGGCAGGGCATATTTCGGAAAATATTATGTATTCTGCAGGTTTTAACGGCCTGTGCGGTAAATTTTCTGAAATGCCTCCTCCTTCATTTTTTTTGGAGAAATCCCATACTCTTTTTTAAAAGCACGAAAAAAAACGGAATAATCGGAAAATCCATATTTCGTGCAGGCAGTACCAATGGCAGTCCCTTCTAAGATTGCCTGTTTACACATGGAGAGACGTTTTTTCTGAATGAACTGGTGTGTGGATATGCCCATTTTTTCTTTGAACAAATGGGCAATGTGATATTTATTCACAAAAAAAGCACCGGCAAGTGTTTCTAAGGAAAGGTCTTCCGTTATATGGTTTTCTATGTATTGAATAATTCTATCGAACAGATGATCCGCTTTTTCAGGAAGCTGGAACTTCTGTTTTTCTTTTATGTCGCGGTTCATCTGAAGCAGCAGTCCTGAGACGCAGAGGGATATTTTGGATGCTTTTCCAAAACGGTGGGAATGAAGCTCCTCTATCAGCTCGAACGCATTTGCCTGAAGTTTTCCAAAAGCAAAATCATCAAAGTGGAAAAGAGCCGGCTGTTCTGTACTCTGGCTGTGGGAATATTCCGGAAAGGTGAGGTCCGAGGCTTCGGGATGTTCAAAAAGATATCCATAGTCAGGAGAGATTCCCCGAAGCTCTGCCATGTATTCGGAAGAGAGCCAGAATACAAAGCGGCGGTATGGTTTTTTTATGCTTTTCATATCTGAATGATGCAGGATGCCGGGCGGAATAATCAGAAGGTCGCCATACGATAAGGGGAACGTGGCTCCCTGTATCACCATCTGCACATCTCCCTCTAAAAAGAAATAAAATTCATAATAGCTGTGACTGTGGTTCGGGACAGAAACCAGCTTTGTATCGGAATAATAATAAAATTCAAAATCCTCAGAAAGCATGTACTGTCTGGAGGAAAAAGAAGTGATCCATTCATTCTGCATGTGATTTCATGCTCCTTTCAAGTATTCTTTTCTATAAGGTAAATGCTGTTTGAATTGTAACATAGAACAGCAACTTTTGCAATGTTTCGGACAATCAGAACAATGTGCAGAAGACAAAAAATTTGATATTCTCATGGAAAGACAGGGAAAAAGATTAAGTTGTGTTTTTATGATGAAAAGGAGGAATTAGGATGAGCAGTCAGGCAGATGCCATAAAAAAATTTCAGGAAATTGGAATTATTCCGGTGGTGGTACTGGAGCATAAAGAGGATGCTGTTCCGTTAGGACAGGCACTTGTGAATGGAGGGCTTCCGGCAGCAGAGATCACGTTCCGGACAGAAGCGGCAGCGGAGTGCATCCGGCAGATGAAGCAGTCTGTTCCGGGGCTTTTCGTGGGTGCAGGAACGGTGCTTAGCGTAAAGCAGGCAGAGACGGCTGTAAATGCCGGAGCAGAATTTATTGTTTCACCGGGCTTTCATCAGGAGGTGGTGAAATGGTGCCTGGAGCATGAAGTGGCTGTCCTGCCCGGTACGCAGACGGCAACGGATATGAACCGGGCGGTGGAGCTTGGGCTTTCGGAAGTGAAGTTTTTTCCGGCAGAGGCAGCAGGAGGACTTCGTATGATTAAGGCACTCGCGGCACCATATACAGGGCTTTCCTTTATGCCGACCGGAGGCATCAATGAAAAAAATGTCCGGGATTATCTCTCTTATGACAGGATATTTGCCTGCGGCGGAAGCTTCATGGTGAAAAAGGATCTGATTGAAGCAGGCAGGTTTGATGAAGTGGAGCGTCTTACAAAAGAGGCGGCGGATATTGTAAAAGAAATCAGAGGGTAAGTAAATTCTCATAAAAAAAGCGGCGAAGAACGTAGATTTTTATAAAAAAAGCGGCAAAGAACGTAGATTTTCATAAAAAGAAGCGGTGAAGAAAGTAAATTTCATGAAAAAAGCGGTGAAGAAAAAAATTTTCATGAAATAAAGCGGTGAAGAAATCAGCAGAAAAAAGAGTTCCTTAGGGAGGAAAACAGGATATGGAAATGACATTACGCTGGTATGGCAGCAAATTTGATACAGTGACTTTGGAACAGATACGGCAGATTCCGGGCGTGACCGGAGTAATCACCACACTTTATGATACGGAGCCGGGAGAGGTGTGGAGCAGGGAGCGGATTCATGCCCTGAAGGAAGAGGTGGAGGCGGCAGGCCTTCATATTTCAGGAATTGAAAGCGTGAACGTACATGAGGATATTAAACTTGGCAAACCGGAAAGGGAAGCATTGATACGGAATTACATTGAAACACTTGAAAATCTGGGAAAAGAAGATATCCATCTGGTCTGTTATAACTTTATGCCGGTCTTTGACTGGACGAGGACGGAGCTTGCCAGAAAGCGTCCGGACGGCTCTACAGTCCTTGCTTATACCCAGAAGGCTGTGGATGAGCTGGTTCCGGAAAAAATGTTTGAATCCATTGCTGCAGATACGAATGATACGGTCATGCCGGGCTGGGAACCGGAACGCATGGCGCATGTAAAGGAGCTGTTTGCAGAGTACAAGGACGTTACGGAGGAAGACCTTTTTGAAAATTTGAAATATTTTCTGGAGCAGATCATGCCGGTCTGCAACAAATATGATATCAGGATGGCAATCCACCCGGATGACCCTGCATGGCCGGTTTTCGGGCTTCCACGAATCATCACCAATAAGAAAAATATCCTCCGCATGATGCAGATGGTGGATGATGTGCATAATGGCGTGACGTTCTGCTCTGGCTCTTACGGAACGAACCGGGAGAATGACCTGCCGGATATGATCCGCAGCTTAAAGGGCAGGATTCATTTTGCACATGTGCGCAACCTGAAATTTAATTCCGATGATGATTTTGAGGAAGCGGCACATTTGTCAAGGGATGGTTCCTTTGATATGTATGAAATTATGAAGGCACTGTATGATATTGGTTTTGAAGGACCGGTCCGTCCGGATCATGGAAGGATGATATGGGGAGAAAAAGCAATGCCGGGGTACGGGCTTTATGACCGGGCATTGGGGGCTGCATACCTGAACGGGCTGTATGAAGCCATCGAAAAAAGCAGATAGGAAAAACATGAAGAAAATTTGATGGAATCAAATTGTTGGAAGGATATTTTTTGGAAGGCTGAATGATTACAAAAAAGAAGGAAGGTTTCATGGTGAAACATACAGGAGGTGGAAGGGCAGATGAAAAAATTTATGGATGATGATTTTCTCCTTGATACAGATACTGCAAAAACACTCTTTCATGAGGCGGCGGAAAGCGCATCGATTATAGACTTTCATAATCATCTGGATCCGCAGGCGATTTATGAGGACCGGTGTTTTGATGACTTGGCAGGAGTATGGCTTGGAGGCGATCATTATAAATGGCGTGCCATGCGCACGAACGGTATTTCGGAACGGCTGATCACCGGGGACGGGGAGCCGTATGAGAAATTTCTTGCATGGGCAGATACGATACAAAATTCCATCGGGAATCCATTGTACCACTGGACACATCTGGAGCTGCAGAGATATTTTGGGATAGAAGAAACGCTTTCTCCGGAAACGGCAGAAATGATCTGGGAAACCTGTAATAAAAAATTACAGACAAAGGCATTTTCGGTACGGAACCTGTTACGGATGCAGCGTGTAAAAATCCTCTGTACCACAGATGACCCGGCAGATTCATTAGAGTGGCACCGGAAGTTGAAAGAGGAAGAAGGTCTTGGATTTAAAGTGCTCCCGACGTTTCGTCCGGAGAAGGCACTGGGCATTGAAAAAGAAGGCTTTGCGGAGTATGTCGGGCATCTTTCCGGAGTGGCAGGAATCTCCATAGAGCGGACGGCTGATTTATTACAGGCACTTCTTTTGCGTCTGGATTATTTTTGCGCGGAGGCTGGCTGTGTGGTCACAGATCACAGTCTGGAAAATGAGTTTTATATTCCTGCACAGGAAAAAGAAGTGGATGAAATTTTGAAGAAGGGACTGGCAGGAGAGAAGGTCACAAGGGAGGAAAGCGGAAAATACCATGGATATCTTTTGACAGAGCTTGGAAAGGCTTATGCAGAGCGCGGCCTTGTCATGCAGCTCCACATTGGTGCCATCCGTAATACTTCTGGACGGATTTTTGCGCATCTGGGCGCAGATGCCGGTGTGGACGGGATGAATGATTTTAATTATGCTGCCATGCTTGCCGGTCTTCTTGACCAGATGGATCTGGAAGGAAAGCTTCCGAAGACGATTTTGTATTGTCTGAATCCAAAGGATTTGGAAATTCTTGCTGTTATGGCGGGAAATTTCCAGAGCAACGAAGAAGGCATACGGGGAAAGGTGCAGCTTGGAAGCGCATGGTGGTTCTTAGACCACCGGACCGGCATGGAGCATCAGCTTACCGCACTTGCTGATGTGGGCCTGCTTTCCACATTTGTCGGGATGCTGACAGATTCCAGAAGCTTTCTTTCTTTTCCGAGGCATGAATATTTCCGCCGGATTCTTTGTAATAAGGTGGCAGGTCTTGTGGAGCATGGAGAATATCCTGCCAATATGGAGTATCTGAAAAGCATGATCCGGGGAATTTGTACGGAGAATGCAATGAGGTATTTTGGTTTTGGAAGGCTTTGAATGGTATGGAAATTGGGAAAGGAGAAGGAAAATGAAAAATATTTGGGAACAGGCATGGTTGTCATATCCTGAGCTTTCAGACAAAACAGAGCAGGAGCTTTTTTCGTCCGTAGGGACAAATGCCGGAGAGAGAATAGAAGAAGATAAAAATATGACCGGTCATGCTAACGATATGGTTGGCCATGCCATGGAAGAAATCTGTCTGGCAGCAGAAAAATTATATGGGATTACGTGTGAGAAAAAGGACGGGACAGAGGAGGCGTCCCTGCGGCTGATACTGGAGGAAAATGATAATCTTGGCGAGGAAGGCTTTACAGTGACGGAGACTGGAAAAATCCTGACCATACGTGCATGGAAGCCTGCCGGACTTTTATACGGGGCGTTTTATGTGATTCTTTGTGCTGCAAGGGGGGAACGGCTGACCGGAATCGAAAAAAAAGAAGTTCCCTGCAAAAAGCTTAGGATGTTGAATCACTGGGATAATCCGGACGGGAGCATTGAACGGGGATATTCGGGCAATTCTTTCTTTTTTGAGGAGGGAAAACTTATCATCAAT
>CADBMP010000277.1 GCA_902795775.1 uncultured Lachnospiraceae bacterium
CTGACGCATTTATCTTGCGAAAATTGCAGAAACAGCAATTTTCGGATATGTCCAATAACCGTGGACATTTTTATGATATAATAAATGCTGACGCATTTATCTTGCGAAAATTGCAGAAACAGCAATTTTCGGATATGTCCAAAAAACGTGGACATTTTTATGATATAATAGATTCAGCCATTTTTATGGAGATTTTTTTCATTATAAATTGCACAGCAAGAGGGAGCGAATCTTATGAAAGTGTTTATTGTGGGAAAATACAACACATTTGTCAACGAACTTATAAAAAAGCTGGATAAGGAAAATGACAAAATCTATGTACTTACTGGTGAAAAATATTCCGGTGCAAAGCCGCACCGCGTATTTGAACAATATATCTTTTCGTATTCCGGAGACAGCATCATTGAGGTTCTGGACAGTGTGCGCCCGGATGTTGTCATTTTTACCGGTGCATATGACACAAATTACCAGTGGCAGAATATCCGCAGCGAATCCATGCATTACATGTCAGGGCTCATTAACTTGATCATGTCCTCAGAAATGCACAAAATCAAACACTTTATCTATCTCTCCTCAAACCAGGTATTTGAAACCCATTCTGCTGATCCGGTCACGCCGGACGCAAAGACCACTGCAACAGATTACACCGGTCTTGCCATTGCACAGGGCGAGGAACTCTGCCGCATGTTCAACGAAACAGCAGAACTTGATATTACCATTGTCCGCATTGACAATATGTATAAATTTCCAAAGGAGCTGGAGGAAGTTAATGATATCTGCAGCGACCTCTGTTTAGAGGCCATACAAAAAGGAAAAGTGACGGTAAACAATAACACCTCCTTTTCCATGATCCATGTGAATGATGTGGTATTCGGCCTTTACGAGCTCATCCACAGCAAAACGAGAAAATCCATGATCTATCATCTTTCCTCCGGGATAGAAATCACAGGGGTCGAAATTGCCCAAATGATCCAGTCTTCCGATAATGCCGTTTCCATAGAAGACGACACGGCCGGAAAAAAACGCCGGATCCTTTTGGATAGTACGGCATTTAATGAGGAATTCAATTTCAAAGTATTTAACACATATGAAAAAATGATTCCCCAGATTTATAAAAAAATGAAAAAAAACAAAAAAGCATATCTTGGAAAGAAAAAACGGGATGCAGAAAAAGAAGGATTCCTTAATCGTTTAAAATCACTGATGCTTGCGCTGATTCCTTTTGTTGAAAACATCATCATCTTCCTTCCGGTCTTCATGATCAATAACCGTGCCGTTGGAAGTGAATATTTCAATAAGCTCGATTTCTTTCTTTTATATGTCCTTTTGTTTGCCGGAATTTATGGGACAAAACAGGCACTTTTTTCCAGCACATTAAGCGTAATCGGATACTGTTTCCGCCAGCTTTATACCCGTACCGGAATCGAGCTTCTGATCGATTACAATACATACCTCTGGATTGCCCAGCTCTTTATCATTGCCATGGCAGTCGGACGCCTGCGTGACAGCACAAAAGCCATTGCAGATGAAAAAGATGAGGAAATCCGCTTTATCAACGGCCAGTTGGAAGATCTGGTCAATATCAATGACAGCAACAACCGTATCAAGAACCTGTACCAGAACCGTATTCTTGATTATGATGACAGTTTGGTGAAAATTTACAGCATTACTTCAGAGCTTGACTCTCTGGAAGCCGGTGCCGTTTTATTCTATGCTGCAGATATCATCGGGCAAATCCTTGGAACACAGGATGTCGCCATTTACCAGATTGCCAACGGGGATTACTGCCGTCTGTTTTCTGCGACTTCAAACGAAGCAAAGAAACTTGGCAAATCCGTCAAATATTCTGCCATGACAGACATGATGCAGGCACTCAACAATCATCAGGTCTATGTCAACAAGACCATGAATGATGACTATCCGCTCATGGCAAGTGCCATTTACCGAAGCGATGAAATCATCGAGCTTATCATGCTCTGGGGTCTTCCGTTAGAAAGCATGACACTTTACCAGTGCAATCTTTTGACTGTACTTGGCTACATGATCTATAACTCAGTAGAACGTGCGGACCGTTATCTGGATGCACTTGCAAATACCAGGTTCATTCCTGAAACAAAGATCCTGACCATGGATGCGTTTGAGGAGCTCCACTCCACCTATCAGGATGCGCTGGAGCATGGATTTACCGAATACACTGTACTTGCCA
This sequence comes from uncultured Lachnospiraceae bacterium, assembly GCA_902795775.1. Taxonomy (GTDB): domain Bacteria; phylum Bacillota; class Clostridia; order Lachnospirales; family Lachnospiraceae; genus Butyribacter. Next base: position 2,207 of record CADBMP010000277.1, read on the forward strand.
CTTCTTCCCAGAGACGCATGAGCTACAGGGAATGGAGCAAGGTACTCTCCTCTAAGCTCCGTCTTTCGGATTACATTGGCATTAACAAGGAAGGACAGGTCTGTATCCTTCTTACGAACTCAAATGTGACGGATGCCGGCTTTATCATCAACCGTTTTCAGGAAATGGGCATTTACTGTACCTTGATTTAAAGGAACCGGACAGGAAACATAAAAACCATCTTTCCGGATCCGCTGCATGGGTCGCAGGCCGTTTCCACATTTTATAAAGCAGGTTATGAAAAACGATATCCCATGGAGAAACAAAATGGAGGCTTCATATGACAGGTATGACAGATACACAGGAAATCATCCTTTTTATATCCATTATCATAATCAACACCCTCATATGCATCATATATTATCTGAAGGGCGCAGCAAATCATAAAAAAGACGAGGGTGTCAGAAAATATTTGATCCTTGCCATTTTTATGTTTTTCTGTCCGGTTGCCGGACCGCTCTTTCTGGCTCTGGGAACCGTTGGTTATTACCTTTTTTTTGACAGCAGCATCGACCTGGCTGCCATTACTTTTTCCAAGGAACGTGTAGATATCTTAGAGCGTCCGGACGAAGAAACCGAAATGAACTTAGTGCCGATGGAAGAAGCCATCATGATCGAGAACAAAGAAAGCTTAAGGCAGCTCCTGCTGACGGTGCTACGCGGCGATATGTCAAAATCCATCAATGCCGTAACAAAAGCACTGAACAGTTCCGATTCCGAGGCCTCACACTATGCAGCTTCCGCAATCATGGATATCAATGCGGAATTCCAGAAGACCATTCAGAAATTTCAGGTGCAGATTGCAGAAAATCCGGAGGACCTGGAAGTAAACCAGCTTTATATTGAATATCTGATTCGGATGCTGAGCACCAATTTCCTTTCTTCCATGGAATTAAGGACGTATGTGTATGAGCTGCAGCATGTCTGCATTGCCTTTTATGAGCACACGCCTTCCGGCATGAAGGTCGAATATATGTCAGGGCTTATCAGGCTCTTATCCAAAATCGGCGACCTTCAGGCAGCCGAGCCATGGTTAGAGCGCATTCAGAAGGATCATGCGGACGATATGGAAATGTACCGCTGCGTACTTCACTTTTATTATGAAACAAAAAATAAAGTTAAATTTTTTGAACTGCTGACGGCATTAAAACAGTCCGATATTACTGTAGATAAGGATCTGCTGGAAATGATACGTATATTTAATTAAACTGCCGCCATTTCCTTATATAACAGAATACCGGCTTTATCAAACATGCCGCAGATGCTTTACGTGATGGAATACCGGTTTCATCAAACATGCCGCAGATGCTTTATGAAACACAGAACCAGAAAGGAGGGAATAGGAACATGTCTATGGAAATTACTACCATTGTTGAACTGATACATGTTTTCTTTGCATACCTGACATGCTTTTTTCTCATTCCCCACCTCGTATTAAATAAGTACCTCAAGGGCAAAAAGCTTTTTGAACGCTTCCTGCTCTGCATCATTATCAGCAATTTTTATATAATAAACATGATATTCTTCATCTTCCTTTTTCATCTTCCACATAACAGGCTGATGATTTTCTTAATCATCATTTTTCCTGCAGCAGTTGCCTGGCAGCGCATCAACCGCCCGAATATCCGCTATTTCTTTACGCTGATTTCAGTTTCTTTTTCCAGGCTGATGCTTGGGGAAGCAAAAATAAGGACCATCTGGGGAAGCCTTTCTGCAATGCCGCGTCTTGCTCTCCGCAGGCTCCTGCAATCTGTACTTTTGCACTTCCGCATACATATCGTGGAATGGCTGATTTATGTTGCCCTGATGGGATATAATGTCTGGTACCATAGCTATGGCACGCTCCATAAATATGTTTATGGCACTTCTGACCTTATCGTGCACCATTCCTGGATTCACCGCATGGATGAAGGAATTATTTTTACGCATGGAGTATACCCGTTTGGATTCCATAACATTATCTTTTTCATGCATCGTGTATTCAACCTGAAGATTGTTAGTATTTTACGTACCATGGGCGCAGTACAGACGGTTTTCATTTTTTCCATGATTTATGTACTCCTCCGGAAAATCTGCCACTCCCGGATTGTACCGCTGATGGGGATTTTCTTCTTTACGATACCTGATTTTTATAACTTCCAGGCAACCATGCGCTACCAGTGGACGCTTCCACAGGAATATGCCATGCTGTTCTTATATCCATGCGCCTTTTTCTTAATCCAGTATTTTGAACGGAAACGGAATGAGATTAAAACAGAAAAACAGATGAAGGAAAAAGGCACGCTATATGCATGGCTGCCACAGTACCAATTAAGACCCAGCACCAGAAGCCTGATCTTTTTTGGTATCAGCTTTGCCCTGACACTGGCGGTTCATTTTTACATCACCATTATCGCATTGTTCTTATGCATCGCCATTGCCATTTCTAACTTTCCTACTGTCCTTAACTACCGTTATTTCCTTTCCATTGCGCTGGCAGGACTGTTAAGCGTTTTTGCTGCCGTAATGCCTTTGTTCATCGGTTATGCAGAGGGAAACAGATTAGAGGGCTCCCTGTTTTGGGCCCTTGGCACCATGTCCACCGGCAAAGAAGATAATACAAGTGAAGAATATGAGGATGCCGGATCTTCGGAAGCAGAAACATCTGAAACGGACGATGAGGAAGAAATAAACGGTAACGAAACAACAAACACCAAAAAGGATACAGAAAAAACATCCGTCAAAAAAGGAACAAAAACCAAAAAAAAGACCGTAATACAAAATATTCAGGATAAGCTCACAAAAACCGGCCATTCCATCCTGAATCTTCCAAAGACCATCCAAAAGAAGCTGGATGGATACAATAACATAGCCATGATTTATCTGCAGAGTACCTTTACAGATGAAGATTTTACAGAAGCCATTATGTGGATGATGGATGCTATTGTCCTGTTAGGACTTCTTACTGCACTCATCTCCAGAAAACCATACTGCCGGAATATGATCGCCATGGGACTGTATTTTTTCTTTATGACGCTGATTGTATGCGGCCCCTTTTACCGGCTTCCAAAGCTTATGAATGAAGCGCGTGCCAGAATTTTTATCTGTTATGCCGCACCTATCATCCTTGCATGTACCGTAGATTTTTTATACACCTTTCTTTTCCGCGCCATCCGGTACCACGCTTCCTCAGAAATTGCTCCTCTGATTCTGACGGGCTTTTTAACAGTTGCCTTTATTTCCAATGATAATATCAAACCCTTAAATATTATCTATTCCCTGCAGCTGCCAGGCGAAATGTACTGTGACTACCGGATTATGCAGGAATATCCAAAGAAAAAATGGACCCTTATTACGACCACGAACAGCATCGAAATCGTTTCTGATGACGGCTGGGTCACAGAAGCCTATGATTTTCTGGGCAAGATGGAAAATATTAAAAAAACCACAAAGGTAACAATACCAAGCAAATATGTGTTCTTTTACATTGAAAAAAAGCCGTTGATGTACGATGCTTTCGGCAATGTTACAGTCGATTTGCCGACCTTTGATTATGTATCCACAGAGGAAGCCGCAAAGGAGATTGATTTTACGGACGGCAGCAGTTATTTTGATGAACAGAGGTATATCCTGGAAAGTAAATACTACTACTGGGCGAAAGCTTTTGAAGAAAAGTACCCAAGGGAATTTCAGGTTTACTATGAAGATGATAATTTCGTCTGCTACCGTATCATACAGAATGAATTCCACCTGTATAATTTTGCCATTGATTACGGATTCAATAAACAGAAAAATGGGAAAAAAACCTGAAACCTTCTAAAAAAAACCTGACGGACCATTTACATTATGAATAAAACCACTGCCATAAGGAGGGATTATTTTGACCATATCAAGATCTAATTTTATTGCCATGTCAGTTACCATGTTAGCCATCCTGTTTTTGTTTCAGTTTTCAAACCTTTCCGTCCTTTATACCTCAAAAGCGACCATCAACCATGTCGCAGAAAAAGATATAAAAATTTATGCACAGGATTCCATTCATGAAAAAACATTACGGGATGACCTTATGTATGAAACTGCCATCATTGGAACCAAAAATAACTTTGAGGCAGATCTGGCTGTGGAATGGTGCGTATACCAGAAAAGGACGTATACACGTTTTGATAACCTGCAGGAATTTTATACCAATACGTCAAAAAACTGCAGCCTTTTGATCGTCAATTCCCTTGTCGTTGATACCTTCCAAGATATCGAGGTTCTGGAAAAGGTATGTGATTACAAGATCAATATCATTTTTACCAGCCTGCCGGATACGGAGCTGATTGAAGAATCCCAGAAATTAAAAGATATTTTAGGCATCCACTCCTTAAAGACAGATGCATACCATACCACCGGAATGACCATTTATGAGGGATTTTTACTGGGTGGCACAACTACGTACCAAAAACTCAAAAAGACCATTCCTTACTTCAAACTCCAATCCGGAATAAAAGCATACATCGTGGGCGATATTAAGGACCAGAAACAGAAAAAGATAAAGAACGAGGATCTGCCGCCTATTCTCTGGCGGTACCACACAGGAAAGAACTTTGTATTTGCAGTAAATACAGACTTTTTCAGCGACCATACGGGACTTGGCATGCTTACTTCCATGCTTGCGGAAACAAAAGATTACCTGATTTATCCTGTTGTAAATGCGCAGTCTGTCATCTGCCAGAATTATCCGTATCTTTCCAATGAAAATACGAACACGATTGCGGAAAAATATTACTATGAAACACAATCCCTGAGCCAGAACGTGCTCTGGCCGGATATCATTTCTATTTTGGATGCCACCGGTGAAAAATTTTCCGGCATGATTGCGCCAAAATTTGAATACAGCAACTCACTGGAAGGAATTTCCTCAAATACCATCTCCTTTTATTACAAACAGACGGAACAGGTGGCAGGAAACTTAGGCATTTCCGGAGATCGGGTTGAAAACGGCAGCTTTTATAAAACAAAGCTTGGGTATGACTCAGAAATGTTCCGTCAAAAAGTGCCAAGCTACATTTTTACCATTTTTTCACCTGGAAAAATGCCAGAGGAGATTTATAAGCCTTACCTGACCAGCAGCAAAGAAAACATTTTGTCCGACATACGGACCATCATACTGGATAAGGAAAACCAGACGAAACCGGTTCTTTCCTTTTACAATGATAAAATCATTTCCATGTCGAACACAAACAATGGCTTTTCACATGATAACGATGAAGACCTGTATTTGAAGAGCATAGAAACAGCACTCGGCTACAGTTCTGTTTCCATGGACTTTACCAGTGTCTACTACCCTTCCGGTAAAAAGGATGACTGGACAAAGCTCACCAAGGATCTTTCCAAATATCTGAACACCTATTGGGCAGAATTCCGCAAAGGCTTTGAACACACAACGGTCACTGAGGCAGATGAACGGGCGAGAAAATTTCTTGCTCTGAATTTTCATTCTTTCCGTCAGGGAAATACCATCAACCTTTCCATTGACAACTTTTTTAAAAGCGCCTTTTTCATTCTCAGAATGCCAAACGGGAGAATCACCTCCATTACCGGAGGAGAATATAAAAAACTGGAAAAAAATATTTTTGTTATTTATGCAGAAAAAAAAGATGTCATTATCACCATTGCAGATAATGTTGAATAAAAAACTCAATACGAAAGAATACATTTTCGGATAGAAATCGCAACCGATAACGGAAGGAGGAATCCGGCATGAAGCGGAAAAAAAAATCAGATGCTGAAATGATTTATGCAGAAAACACAAAGCTCCATTCAAACATGCGCGTCTGTATTGTGGTGGAGGGCTGCTATCCTTATGTGGTCGGCGGTGTATCGAGCTGGGTGCACAGCCTGATAAAGCAGTTTCCAAATATTGATTTTGTGCTTTTAACACTTGTTGCAGACCGGCAGCTGCGGGGAAAGTTTGTATATGAAATGCCGGAAAATGTTTCGGAAGTCCGGGAAATATATTTACAGGATGTGGACTGGGTCGGAAAGAAAAAAAGAAGAAAGAAAAAATTTAAGTTAAGAAAAAAGGATTATGATGCCATCCGAAGCATGATCATGAATGAGAATATTGACTGGAACACCATCTTCCACTTTTTTTCTGAGCAGAACTTTTCCATCAATGAATTTTTAATGGGAAATGACTTTTTACAGATGGTAAAGGAGCTTTACATTAAACGCTACGAAAATGTAACCTTTTCTGATTTTTTATGGTCCATGCGCTCCATGTACCTTCCACTGTTCCTGTGTTTAAAAACGCCGCTCCCAAAAGCGGACCTGTACCACTGCGTAGCCACCGGATATGCAGGAATCACCGGAAGCATGGCAAAAATCCTGTACGATGGAAAGCTGCTTGTTTCTGAGCATGGTATCTACTCCCGCGAGCGCGAGGAGGATATCATCAAGGCAAACTGGGTGGAAGGCGTATATAAAAATGTCTGGATCGAACACTTTAAAAAGCTCTCCCTCTGCGCCTACCAGCAGGCAGATAATGTGACCTCCCTGTTTGAATATGCCAGAAGCCTCCAGATTGACCTTGGCTGTCCGGAAGAAAAAACACTTGTCACACCAAACGGCATAGACCCGGAGCGTTTTGTGGATATTCCCGGAAAACGTCCGGAAGACCAGGGCTTTTTTAACATCGGCGCCGTCCTTCGTATTGCTCCGATCAAGGATGTAAAGACTTTGATCAATGCCTTTTATTATGCAAAAGAACGGGAATCCTCCCTGCGCCTCTGGATCATGGGACCCTGGGAAGAAGATGACCCTTATGCAAAAGAGGTATTTGCCCTTGTGGAATCCTTAAAGCCAAAGGACCTCATTTTTACGGGCCGGATCAATGTAACAGAATATCTGGGCCGGATGGATGCCACCGTCCTTTCCAGCATCAGTGAGGGACAGCCTCTTACCATTTTAGAAGGCTTTGCCGCAAAATGTGCCGCCATTGCCACCAATGTAGGAAACTGCGAGGGACTGATCAATGGTGAGGGCGAGGACACCTTAGGTCCTGCGGGACTGGTCGTTGATACCATGTCGGTCGCCGGGCTTTCCGATGCCATGGTACAGCTTGCAAGGAATCCGGAGCTTGCAAAGAGCATGGGCGAGACCGGATATAAACGCTTGATGGCAAAATACAAGTTAAGCCAGATGAAAGAAACCTACCGGAACCTGTATAAGAAAATGGCGAAGCTCAGCAATAAAGCATGGACAGATGAGCCGTTCATCCGTAAAAAAACCAGTCCGGAAAGTGCTTAAAAAAGATGCGTAATCATGTTTTTCAAAGACTATGATGTTTTCGCTATATAGAACCGGAAATAATTTCAGAAAGGATGATGACCTATGGCCAGTTTAGGTAAAACCATAAAAAAATCATTTGAAAGGGGAACCATTTCCAGTACCTTATTCGGAATGATCATCAGTACATTTTCTACCGTTGCGCCCATGTTTTTGATCATGGGCGGAATCTTAGTGCTCTATATGGTACTCGGATATAATAATGTACTGTATTCTGACCGCGTACTGTTTTCGTGTAGCGTATTGTATATTTTTATATTTTCCCTGCTGTGTACCTCTCCTTTCAACTCCGTAATTTCCAGATACATTACGGACCGGATCTTTGAAGAAAAGTACGAAGCAATCCTCTCCTGCTTTTATGGCGGGCTTTTTGTAAATCTGATGTTTGCCTGCGCAGTCGGGATTCCCTTTTACTGTTATGCATATTTTGTGGGCGGAATTGACCTGATTTACGTTTTTACCTGCTTTGTGGATTTTATTTCCCTCTGCCTGACCTTTTACTCCATGCTGTATCTTTCCATTACAAAGGATTATACAAAGATTTCCCTGTTCTTCAGCATTGGAGCCTTAGTCATCATTGGCGGTGCGCTCGTGACCGTAAAGCTTCTTCATTTTTCCGTCACGTATGGCATGCTCTTTTCCATCGGGCTTGGAATGCTCACGATTGCCATCTGTGAATGTTCCTACATCAAAGGATATTTTCACAACAGCAATAAAGATTACTTTGGTTTTTTAAGCTATTTCAGGAAATACTGGAAGCTTTCTGTCACGAACCTTTTATACACCTTGGGACTGTACGGTCATAACTTTGTGTTCTGGACCGTTAATGACCATATCGTGGTCAAGGACACTTATGTCTGCTACCCGCCATATGATATGGCGACCTGTATTGCCATGTTTACCAATATTTCCGCCAGCATCATTTTGATTACCCAGATTGAGCTACATTTCCACGAAAGATACAAGGCTTATTCCGAGGCGGTCATTGGCGGCAGGCTTCGTGATATTGAAAATGCAAAGAACAGAATGTTCACTCTCCTCTCCTACCAGCTCATGGACGTGGTGAGGAACCAGTTTACCATTTCTGTCCTTTTATACCTGCTGTGCGTGGTCTTCCTGCCACAGTTCGGTTTTGCAGGAATCGTCATGGAAATGTATCCATGCCTCGCGGCCGGATATTTTGTCATTTTCCTTTTGTACTCCTGCATTATTTTCCTGTTCTACTTCAATGATACCACTGGCTCCTGCCTGACTGCATTTACCTTCTTATCCGTCACTCTGGTGGTCAGCTGGTTCGCAAAGGACCTGACGCCGATCTGGTACGGAATCGGCACGTTCGTAGGTGCCTTTGCCGGATGGTTCGTGGCTTATACAAGGCTCAGGTGGGTAGAACGCAACATTGACGAACATATTTTTTGTCAGGGCATCCTCATTGAAAATGCTTATGAGTCCATGCCGTCCAATATTGTTTTTCCTGTGGATATCGTGAAACAGCAGGAGCAGGAAAAGGAAGAAAAAAAGCAGAAAAATTCTGAAAAGAAAAAGGAGAAAACCGCATGAGCATCAATTATTTGCCGGTGCAGCTCACCATCATCATCCTTGGTTCTTTCTTACTGACCGTGGTGCTAAGAGCTGCCATCCAGAAAAAAATTACGGAACACCACGCACTGCTCTGGCTGATTCCATGTGTCATCATCATCATTGGAGGTCTGTTTCCGCAGGTGACTTATTTTCTTTCAAATTTTTTTCATACGGAATACCCTCCTGCCATCATTTTTGCAGTGGCAATCATTATTTTATACATTATCCTGTTCCAGTGCTTTAAGCTCCTGTCCATCTTAGTCATGAAAAATAAAGATCTTGCATCCAATACTGCCATTATGGAAAAACAGATTGAAGATCTGCAGAAAGAAATTGACCGGTTAAAAGCAGACCGGAAAGAGCTGTGAACCAAAAGCATCACAGAAAGGAAGCGGACACATGAAAAAAAAGAAAAAGATTCTATTTATTATGAATACCATGGGGCGCGCCGGTGCAGAGCGCGCATTGATTGCACTAATTCACACGTTTCCAAAAGAAAAATACGATATTTTTTTACAGGTATTGGTAAACCGCGGGGAAATTTTTAAGGAAGTCCCCCGTCATGTGCATCTTCTGGTGAAGCATCCGGATACCCGCTCCGTACTTTCTGCAGGCGGACGTTTCAAGCTGTTCCGGACAGTGCTTTACAGCTTTTTCTATCATGCAAACGGTTTCCGGCTGAAAAACTACATGATAAGAAATCTGAAATACCAGCTCAAAAAGAAAAAACTCCAGCCGGATAAATTATTCTGGCGGCTGATTGCCTGCGGGACAAAGACGCCCGGAATGACCTTTGACCTGGCGGTTGCCTACCTGGAAGGCGGCAGCACATACTACCTGGCAGACCGGGTATCTGCAAAAAAAAAGGCTGCTTTTATACATATTGATTATAAGACTGCCGGATATCACAGAGGACTTGATTTGGATGCTTATGCAAAAATTGACCGGATTTTTTCTGTTTCAAAAGAGGCCGGAGAGAGCTTTTTGAAGGTCTATCCGGAATATAAAGACAAGCTCTTTCTCTTCCGAAACATCATTGACACCAGACGAATCAAAAAATACAGCCTGCGCACACTTCCAAAAAATGATCCTTTTCTCAGGTCAAGGGCAGAATATAAGCTTTTGACAGTCGGAAGGCTCCATTACCAGAAAGCGTATGATATTGCAATTCCTGCATTAAAACGTATACGGGAACAGGGATATGATGTGGACTGGTTTGTTTTAGGCGAAGGACCGTTAGAAAAAGAATTAAAAAAGCAGATACAGGAGGAAGGACTGGCCGGGCATTTTCATCTGCTCGGAAGCAGGGCAAACCCCTACCCTTACTACCGCGCCTGCGATTTATACGTCCATGCGACACGCTTTGAGGGAAAAAGCATTGCCATTGAGGAGGCACAGGTACTCGGCAAAGCCATCATTGCCTCTGACTGTACTGGAAACAGGGAACAGATATCTTCCGGTGAAAACGGGCTTTTGATTCCCCTTACCAAAGAACATATTGCAGCTGCAGTCATTTCACTGTTACGTCATCCCGAACAAAGAAAGATTTTTGAAGCTGCATCGAAGCATACGGACCTCAATCATAAAGAAGACAGAAAAGCACTGCTCTCCCTGTTAGAAAACAAAGAGACCGTTCTTCCTGTGAACAGTCAGATAAAAGAGGAATAATATGTACACCCGGTAAAGCCTTTTTGATATAAATTGAAAAAATGAGGTGCATTGAAAATGAAAAAAGAAACGCTGATCATTCTGCCTGCTTATAATGAGGAAGCCTCCATTGGAGCATTTTTAGAAAAACTACTCGCTTCTGATGCCATGAATTATTCGGATATTCTGGTCATCAATGATTCTTCCTCTGACCACACAGCAGACATTTTAAAAGAAAAAGGAATCCCTTTCCTTACCCACCCGTTCAATCTGGGATATGGTACTGCCCTGCAGAGCGGGTATAAATACGCAATCAAAAAAGGGTATCGTTATGTTATCCAGATTGACAGCGATGGACAGCATGATGTGGCAAATATCGAAATGATCCACCACTGCCTGTTACATGGAATTGCCGGAGATGATGCCCCGGATCTGGTCATTGGATCCCGCTTTCTGAACGGAAGCGTAAGCTTTAAGATTTCATGGCAAAAAAAGCTTGCCATCCGCTTTTTCCGTTCGGTCATCAAACGGGAATGTAATCAGGACATTACTGACCCGACTTCTGGACTGCAGGGACTTTCCTATCCCGTATTTGAATATTATTCCCACTTTGGTAATTTTGATAACAATTATCCGGATTCCAATATGATTATCCAGATGGCACTTCTTGGTTTCCGAATCTGTGAAATTCCTGCCATTATGCACAAACGGAATGCAGGGCAGAGCATGCACGTTGGAATCATAAAACCCATAATTTATATGTTGGTCATGTTCTTCAGCACGATCAATGTATATTTACGGTACAAAAATCATCTTCTTCCAATGCCTGATATCTGGAAAACAAAAAAGTTATAGAATAAATCAAAATAAAGGCGGTACATAAGAAAATGACCAGAAAAACCAAACGAAGACTTATCATTTTTTTCATTCTTATTATTCTTGTGGGAGGTGCAGGCTTGCAATACTTTCAAACACATTATATCCGGGCAGAATTCCGGAAATTTTCTCTGACAGAGGCTTACGGAAATTTTAACCGGCCGGAATGCGGCTGGTATCAGCTCTATTCTTATAAGCTGAAGCCAGATATCCATATGGATAAGGATACCATCTATATCAATAACTCTGATGGAAATGGATATGCTTACCGTCTTGCCCTGCTGGAATTTAATCTTTCCGATTATGCGGACAAGGATATTGATGCCGTTGCCAAATCGAACATTGCGCTGGTATTCCAGAGCTTTGCAGCTACAAAAATGAAGCTCATCATCCGTTTTCTTTATGACTGGGATGGAAACGGCATAGAAAATGAGCCGGAAAAGAAAAGTCATATCAGGAACCACATGGAACAGGTCAGCGAGATTTTGAACGAATACAAAAGCCAGATCTACACCACACAGGGAATTTTTATCGGAAGCTGGGCAGAAATGCACAATTCTAAATTCATGTCAGCCCAGAATATGACTTCCCTGCTCTTGACTTATGCGCAATATACGGATCCGTCCATCTTCCTTGCAGTACGTACTCCTGCACAATACCGCGCCATTTTTAATGAATTGGAACAGAATCCGGAAAAATATAAAAATTTTTCAATTACTCCGGCAGAATTAAAACAAAGGCTCGGACTCTTTAATGACGGATTATTTGGTTCTTATTCGGATCTTGGCACTTACCAGAGCGTAGATGCCGCTCCTACAGAATTTGAAAAAATGACTGCCCGGCAGCAGGAATTAAATTTTCAGAATGAAATCTGCAATTTGGTACCTAACGGCGGTGAAGCGGTAAGCGGAAGCACTCTGGGCAGCGGAAAAAATGCTGTGGAGGAATTGAGCAAAATGCATATCTCCTACCTGAACCATATGTATGATAAAAAACTAATTGAGCAATGGAAGAAGGAAACCATCTCTGAAATAGGAAATCCTTATGATGAAAAAACGTATTATGAGTATATTACGGACCATCTGGGAGCAAGGTTCGTTTTAACAGATTGTGAAATAAATTACACACCACTTCGGGGGAAATATGCAAAAGGGATTGTTACCATTGTGAACAAGGGATTTTCCAGTCTTTATTCAGAAAAAGATTTTTCCCTTTGCCTGATTCACAATGAATCCAAAAAGGAAACCACCCTTCTTGAAACAAAGGACTTAGAGGAAACGCAGAAGACAAATTACTGGAATCCGGAAACGGAAATTAAAATTCCTTTTTCCTTCTCTCCTCTTGACCTGGAAGACGGGGATTATGAATTAGTCGCTGCCTTAAAGGATCCGGATACAGAAGATGAAATTTCTTTTGCCAACCACGTTGAAAATGACAATGGCTACGTTTTAGGAACCCTTACCATTATAAGGCCAAAGCTCCTGACACCAAAAAATGAAAGTTCAGACGTAATAAA
>CADBMP010000278.1 GCA_902795775.1 uncultured Lachnospiraceae bacterium
ATATTGACTTTGAAAAAGTTGTAAGAAATGTAGAAGAGATCAAAGTTGAATTAAATATTTTGAATGTATTGATAGGTTCAAAAAACATAGAGGAAGACTTTGGGAGAATAGTGACAAAGTATCCGGAAACATTGCAATGTGTTCCATTGCTTCTGGCTGTAAGAGGATACGAAATTTATGCACAGGATGAAGATGGTGCTTTTTTGTATAATTTCAAGAAGATGAATTATAGTGTAGAGCAATACAAGGTGTTTATGCATAAGACCGGATTGTTTGATATGATTGCAAATCGTTTGGTGAATAATCTTGTAGATTATGCGCTTGGGATTGAAACCGGATTGGATTCTAATGGACGTAAAAATCGTGGAGGTCATCAGATGGAAGATTTGGTTGAAAAGTATATTGTGGCAGCAGGTTTTGAGAGGGATGTATTATTTTAAGGAAATGTACCTGAAAGACATTGAAAAAAAGTGGAAAATTGATTTGTCAGCACTTTCTAATCAAGGCAAAGCTGCAAAGAGATTTGATTTTGTAATCAAGACAGATAAGATGATTTATGGTATTGAAACAAACTTCTATGGTGGGGGGTGGTTCAAAATTGAATGAAACGGCAAGAAGTTACAAAATGCTTTCGCAAGAGGCGGATACGATAGATGGATTTACATTTGTTTGGTTTACAGATGGAATTGGTTGGAAGAGTGCAAGAGGTAATTTGAGGGAGACTTTTGAGGTTATGGATACAATTTATAGTATTGATGACATGGAGCATGGGATTATGAAAAGTGTTTTGATTTAGATAGATTATGGATATAAATATTACAAAAAGGACATTCCCGGATTTCTCCCGGAATGTCCTTTATTTTGTATGCATACGCCCGCATGCTGCAGTCTATTCAAACAATCCGTTCTTTTTCTTCCTTTTTTCGGTAATTGTAATATCCTGGTCCTTTACGCTGACACGTGAGCCGGCGGGAATGGACTCTGTAATAAAAGCATTTCCTCCAATGACAGAGCCTTTTCCAATGACGGTTTCGCCTCCCAGAATGGAGGAATTGGAGTAGATTGTAACATTGTCCTCAATGGTAGGATGGCGTTTGACATCACGTAAAAGCTGGCCGCTTCTTGTGGAAAGGGCACCTAACGTAACGCCCTGGTAGACCTTGACATAATTTCCAATGCTCGTGGTTTCACCAATGACAACGCCGGTTCCATGGTCAATAAAAAAATATTCGCCGATGGTGGCACCGGGATTGATGTCAATTCCAGTATGTGCATGTGCATATTCTGTCATAATTCGTGGAATGAACGGTACCTTCATCACGTAAAGTTCATGGGCAAACCGGTAAATGAAAACTGCCAGAAGCCCCGGATAACAAAAAATGATTTCCTCCTTGGAACGGGCAGCAGGATCGCCATCGAAAGCAGCCTGCACATCCTTTAAGATCATGTTCTGGATTTTCGGGAATTTTGCAAAAAAAGCACTGCAGATTTTGTCCGTCTGCTCGCGGATTTCTATCTCATTGACAGAACATTTCCCCTGCTGCAAAAGGGCAGACTGAATCTGTGTGTAGAGCTCCCTATAAAGACTTGTGAGTTTGTGTCCTAAAAAGAACTGAGGCATGTTTTCACCAAGATGTTCCTTGTCAAAATAGCCTGGAAACGTGATTTCCCGAAGTCCCATAATAATATGGACAATGCAGTTGCGGTCAGGCATCTGGTGTCCCTCTTTCATATAAAAAAGCTCTTCATTTGCATAATTTTCGGATATCTCGTTCACGATTTTGTTTAAATCCTGTTCTGAAAACATAATGATTCAATCCTTTCTGATACGTTGTTATTTATCAGTTACATTTCACACGGTCACAGTACCGAAGGCACTGCCGGGTACACGAACACGAATGTGTGAAGTGTAACACTTACCATAACATAATATGCTGAAAACCGTGCGATTGCTGACAGTAAAAGAAAATTGTGTAACAATTATCATAACATAATATGCTGAAAACGTCAAAAATAATTTGACAGAAACAGGAAAAGAGAGGTATAATATTCTTTCAAAAAGAATTCGTAAAACAGCGGTCTGGTGCTGTACGAACTTCGCAGCGGGTGCGAAGTCTGCCGGAAGTATTTTGATAACTTTTTAAAGCAGATACACAGCCCTGCCAGAAGATTTTGGGGCTGGAGCAGGCGTATCCGCGTTGTTTTAAGGGAGGTTGAAAATATGAATGATAATTTTGAAAAGGTCATGGAACAGTATGCGCAGAGGTACAGTGAAATCTGTAAAAACAATAACCAGATTGACAGCTCATTATTTGATACGTATGGTGTCAAACGGGGGCTGCGCGATAAAAATGGGAAGGGCGTGCTTTCTGGAATTACAAACATTTCGCTGATTAAAGCAAGTACGGTCAAAGATGATATTGTCATTCCATGCGAGGGCCAGCTTTATTATCGTGGGTATAATATTTTTGATCTGGTAAATGGCTTTAGAAAAGAGAATCGTTTTGGTTTTGAGGAAACTGCATATCTGTTATTGTTTGGGGAACTTCCAAATATTTCGCAGCTGAAAGATTTTTTTGAAATTTTAGCAAAGAACAGGACGCTTCCGACCAATTTTGTCAGGGATGTCATTATGAAAGCACCGAGCAGGGATATTATGAATTCGCTTACAAAAAGCGTGCTTACACTTTCTTCTTATGATGAAAAGGTCACAGACAATTCCCTGGAAAATGTGCTGCGTCAGAGCCTGATGCTCATTAGTGTATTTCCAATGCTTTCGGTATATGGTTATCATGCGTACAATCATTATGAATGTAATGAGAGCTTTTATATTCACAGACCGGACGAGCGTTTGTCTGCAGCAGAAAATATCCTTCGGATGTTAAGACCGGATAAAGAATATACAGACGTGGAGGCGAAGGTGCTTGATCAGGCCCTGATCCTTCATATGGAGCATGGAGGAGGCAATAACTCCACCTTTACAACAAGAGTAGTGACCTCGGCCGGTTCTGATACGTATTCTGTCATTGCTGCAGCATTGTCCTCATTAAAGGGACCAAAGCATGGCGGGGCGAATATTAAGGTCGTAGAGATGATTCAGGATCTGAAGCAGAATGTGGCAGATGTAAAGGATGAGGATGCAGTACGTGATTATTTAAGAAAGCTTTTGAAAAAAGAAGCATTTGACCGCAGGGGATTGATTTATGGAATGGGCCATGCGGTATATTCCATTTCCGACCCAAGGGCAGTTGCATTCAAATATTTTGTGGAGCGTCTGGCAGAGGAAAAGCATCAGAAGAAAGAGTTTGAGCTTTATTCCATGATCGAACGGATCGCACCGGAGGTCATTGGAGAAGAATGCGCCATTTATAAGGGAGTCAGTGCCAATGTCGATTTTTACAGCGGGTTTGTCTATACCATGCTTGGCATTCCAAGAGAGCTCTTTACCCCGATTTTTGCTATGGCACGTATTGTGGGCTGGAGCGCGCACAGGATGGAAGAACTGATCAATGTGGACAAAATCATCCGACCGGCATATCAGAGCATTATGGTGCCGAAAGTGTACGAGTCGCTGAAAGACCGTTCTGTTCTCCGCATTGATACTGAGCAGAAAAAGAGGCTTCAATTTACCATGAAGGAGGAAAGCTGTTAGAGACTGCAACACTGTACGGTAATGAAAAATGACTGAGGACAGTAACATCTCAAAAAAACAGGAATGAAGATTGCTATGAGAAAAATGAGTGAAAGAAAACGGATTGTTGTAAAAGTGGGAACTTCCACCCTGACGCATCGGACAGGACTTTTAAATATCCGACGCGTGGAACGGCTGGTGAAAACACTTGCAGATGTTTATAATTCCGGTCATGAGGTGGTTCTGGTTTCCAGCGGTGCCATCGGCCTGGGAATGGGAAAGCTGGGCATGACGGAGAAACCAAAGGATACACCGGGAAAACAGGCATGTGCTGCAGTAGGGCAGTGCGAGCTGATGAATTTATATGATAATCTGTTTTCTGATTACAGTATTACGATTGCGCAGATGCTTTTGACCAAATATATTCTTCTGGAGGACAGGAGAAAAAATGTGGAAAATACATTAGAGCGTCTGCTTGCCATTGGCTCAATTCCTATTGTGAATGAAAATGATACGGTGGCGATTGATGAGTTGGAGCTGGAGGTGGGGGAGAATGATTCCCTGGCGGCACATGTGGCGGCTTTGGCAAATGCAGACCTCTTGATCATTATGTCGGATATTGACGGCCTGTATGATAAAGATCCGCACAAGAGCGATGAAGCAAGGCTGATTCCGGTTGTGCATGAGATCAATGATGAGATTCGCGATCTGGCAGGCGGTGCCGGGTCAAAGTTTGGCTCCGGCGGCATGAAAACAAAAATCAATGCAGTTGAAATTGCATATAAAGCGGGGATTGATGTTGTTTTAATGAATGGCCGCAGACCGGAAAAACTGTATGATCTTTTTGAAGATAAAAGAGTGGGAACCTTATTTACAATGGATCATGAGGTCATAATCCAGTAGGAGGGGGCTTGTCCCCCTCTTACCCGCCGCACCGCCCGCATGCAGCTTTGCTGCAAAATTTCCATAAAATTTCCATATGCGGGCGTGCGCATAACAGAAACAGGAGGCTTATGAACAGCCTCCTGTTTCTGCGTTATGCATACGCCAGGGTTTAATGGGTGACATGGTCATCCTTGATAATCTGCACAAGTTTGTGGCGGAATGCTTTTTCTCCGATATTTTCTTTATGGAATGCAAACCGGTTAAAATCAAACTGGGCATTTTTAACCATTTCTTTTGTGAAAATCTCCGGCTGTCTTTGCTGGTATTCAGACCAGAAGATGGCGATACATCCATGAATATCTTTGTCGTTTAGGTGCAGCTCATCTGCAAAAGCCTGATTCCATATATAATCTGTCATGTAAACGTGGCAGTACAGACCAATGACCTTGGCAAGCCGGGTACCGTTGATGGTAAAGGTGTTCATATCATATTCCCAGTCATCTGTTTCGGAAAAATCAAATGCAGTCTCTGGCTGGTTCTGCGTAATGACGATGACAGGAAGCTGGCGTTTTGGATTCCGGATTAATCCGATCAGTTCATCCAGCGCATCATCATCATTTACTATTTTGGCTTTGCTGCCCAGCCGGACCACATCTACCAGCCCAATCTTATTAGAAAGGTCGGTCAGGTAAGAAGGACGTTTGAAAGTGATGCGTCTGGAGACGCCTCTTGGCATATCAATTGAGGTGACGTGATAAAAGGATAATTCACCGTTTTCGTCCTGCCTGATGTATGCGTGGGCATGCCAGAGTGTTCCCGGAGTCTGCAGGTCTATATGATCCAGTTTTAAGGAAAAGAAAAAATGCTCCGGTTCAAAAGCAATTTCCACCTGATAACCGGGGAGTTTTCCCTGATATGAAGACGGTTCCAGGGGCAGGTCGCCAAACACAGGATTAAATTTATAACGTGCCCATTTGTAAAGAATGGAAGCGGCATTTGAAAATTCTGTTTCCAGCAGCCTTGTTTCTTTATGCAGCAGTGGCAGTTTCATGTGAAAAAGAATGTCATTTTCCAACCGGACAAGTCCGGGGTGCGGATGCTTCCCGTTATGCATGGATGAATCCGGATGGTTAAAAAATTCTGTGATTTTTGGATTTTTAATTTCTTTTTCATTTAACAGTTTTATGATCAGATTGTAGTTGATCTGTGCGTGCTGATTGCGCAGCAGCTCCATGATCAGAGTCCTTCTTTGGGCTTTGAAAAACTGTGTGGCTAACGCAGGGTCTTCGTTTAACAGCGTGATGATTTCAGGAGCAAGTGATTCCTCATTGTTCAAATGGATGCGGAATTTACTTTTTAGCATTAAATCCCAGTTTCCATGATTGAAATGATGGTAGGACAATTCATCAAACAATTTTACCAAAGACCAGTCACTTAATTCCAGATTTGCTAAAATGCAATTTAGGACACGCGAAAGCTCCAGGCTGCCCTTCCAGAATTCCTGTTCGGAGAGCATGCTTTTATAACGCATATCATGCTCGATTTCGTGCCAGCCTTCAAAGAATACAGTACGGAATTGAAGCTCAAAAGTGGTATCGATGGGAAAAGTCCAAAGTGTCTTTTTGTAAAGCTTTAAATATTCTGCCGGAAAACGAAACACACCGTTAATTTTTGTGGCCTGGAATTCGTTGGCTTTAAATCGGTCGCGGGCCCAGTCTCCCAAAAGCTGGAACGTGGCTTCCATGATTTCGCGTCCGATGCTGATATCGTCAAAGTAATAGAAAATAATGCGCAGACCAATCAGATCCTGAATTTTTTTAGGATTTTCAGGAGTGCCATATTTTCCGCGCTGCAGTTTTTTGGCGATGGAATTTGGAGATTTAATTCTGGAAAAAATGCGGAAGTACAGGCCGCAGGAGTTAAAAATATCCTTGATATCGTCACATAAAAGCCGGCATAATTCTGTTAATTTTGGAAAATCGATTTCTTCTGTTAATTTTTGTTCCAGAATGCTGATTTCATTTGATGGAAGGATAACTTCCGTATTTTCTAACGTCATTTTTTCCGGTTCCTTCAT
Source organism: uncultured Lachnospiraceae bacterium (assembly GCA_902795775.1). Lineage (GTDB taxonomy): Bacteria > Bacillota > Clostridia > Lachnospirales > Lachnospiraceae > Butyribacter. Next base: position 6,594 of record CADBMP010000278.1, read on the forward strand.
AAATTACCTCCTGTCTGCTTTTTTGTATTGAGTTTTTTCATGAACTGGACTTATGATATCTGCCTAAAATCCTTCATATATGGATTTTTGGCAGATGTCATTTCGTTTAGCGCACCGTTGATGAAATAACGAACCCATTCGTTTGTCTGATTTCCCATATACTGCGTCGTCATGGAGCTATATCGCCCACTATGCGCCCATCTTTCCTGTATATAAAAATATCCTGCATGAATGTTATCCGCTGTTTCATCAATGGTGTACTGGATTATTAAAGAACGATATAATAGATTACTGCGTACAGCACTTTATTTCTGCGCACGTTTTCCGGGCATAACAGAGTTTAGTGATTTTATTATAGCATAAATATGGAATAAGTAAATGTGTAACAGGCCAGCCGTCCCTTCTTCGGAATATTTGGTGTTTGACTATTCTCTATCAATCTCTTGTTTTTTTTTCTTTTGAATCTTGGAAAGGTACCTGCATCAACATTATGTGTGCTTTTGATGGTGGCACTTTTGTTTCCGGTGGTTCAGCCC
>CADBMP010000279.1 GCA_902795775.1 uncultured Lachnospiraceae bacterium
AATGTTTGTGTCCGGAAGTGCCGGAATTTATGTGGTGAACCGGGATGAGTTAATGGAGGGCGGGGAGCCTTCCTATCAGATATTAAATTCCAGTATGGGACTTATGGGCGCACTTACGGCGAATGCGTGGAATCAGACCGATGGCTTGAAGAACATATATCTGTCAACGGACCGCGGTGTTTTTATGGTGAATATGGATGAGTACCGGATGAACAGGCGTTCCTACCGTCTTATGGTTTCCAGGGTGGAGCTGGATGAAAAATCTTTTCCTGTCGAGCGCGGATTAAAATTTACCGTAAAGAGAGACGTAAAAAAGATAACCTTTATCCCGGAGATTGTAAATTATACGCTTGAAAATCCAACGGTGTCCTATTATTTAGAAGGACTGGAATCCAAAAAGAAGGTGTTGACGCAGAAAGAGCTTTCCAGAGTGAGCTACACGAACCTTCATGCCGGGGAATATGTATTTCATCTGGCAATCGTGAGCGACAGGACAGGAGAGGTCATAGAGGAAAGCACGTATCGTTTTGTGAAAGAAAAATCCATTTTTGACAATGCCTGGTTTCTGGTGTATATGGTGGTTCTGGCGGTTATTTTTGTGGGCTGGTTCTCTTGGTTCATTACTAGGACCTGGCTGCAGAAGACCATTGAGCTGCAGCAGAGCCGTCTGCAGCTTGCCATGCAGCAGATTCAGATGGGAAATGAGACAATTTTAGCCATTGCAAAGACAGTAGATGCAAAGGACGAGCGAACCAGCCAGCATTCCCAGCGGGTTTCTGAATATTCGGTGATGATTGCAAAGGAGTACGGCTTTTCAGAGGAGGAGCAGGAAAACTTACGGCGGGCTGCCCTGCTGCATGATATCGGAAAAATTGCGATTCCGGATATGATTTTAAATAAACCGGCAAGATTGACCGATGATGAATATTATATCATGAAGACGCATGTGACAAAGGGCGCAGAAATCTTAAAGGACTTTACGCTGATCGATCATGTGGTGGACGGGGCGGAATTCCACCATGAGCGTTATGACGGGCGCGGGTATCCGGACGGTCTGAAGGGAGAGCAGATTCCGTTATATGGAAGGATCATTGCCATTGCAGATGCGTTCGATGCCATGACCGCAAATCGTGTGTACCGGCAAAAGCAGGATTTTGACTATGTGCTTTCAGAGCTTCATAAAGGAAGGGGAACACAGTTCGACCCGAAACTTTTAGATATTTTCTTAAAACTGATTGAAAATAAGACGATTGATATTGAGGCAATTTATGAAGAAAAGGAGCATAAGGAGGAAACCAATGAGTGAAAAATGGAGACGGTATCTGCTTTCTACAGTAACGGCTGTTTTGATGTTCCTTATTTTTTTCATGGTTCATCAGATACAGCTTTCAAGAAACCAGCAGCGGGATAACATAAAGATCGGCCTTTTGCTGGACGGGGATGAAGGAACGCCGTATTCTGCAAATTATATACGTGCCATGGATGAGGTGGTTTTAAAATACGGGGAGCGCGTGGAAGTTGAAATAAAATATAATGTTCCATATGAGAAAACAGAGGATGTCCTTACGGAGCTTGCAGAAGACGGATGTGACCTTATCTTTACCAACAGCTTTGGTTACGGGGAAGCGGCAAAGAAAATGGCAGAGAAGTTTCCGGAGGTACAGTTTTGCGAGGCGACCTGCAACAATGCCAATGAGGAGCCGGTATATGAAAATTATCATACGTTCATGGGAGAAATCTATGAGGGCCGGTATGTGGCAGGAAAGGTGGCAGGATTAAAGCTTCAGGAGATGATTGCACAGGGCATCATCAAAGAGGACGAGGCGTGGGCAGGTTATGTAGGTGCTTATCCGTATGCAGAGGTCATTTCCGGTTATACTGCTTTCTTCCTTGGGATACGTTCAGAATGTCCGACAGCAAAGATGCGCGTCCGCTATACAAATACATGGTCGAGCTATTCTGCAGAGCTTGAGCTGGCAGAAAAGCTCATTGAGGAAGGCTGCGTCATTATTTCCCAGCATTCCGATACGATTGGACCGGCGGTGGCGTGTGAAAATGCACAGATGGAGCATCCGGTCTACCATGTAGGCTATAATCTGGATATGGTGAACGTTGCACCGACCACGTCCCTGATTGGTACAAGAATCAACTGGGCACCTTATTTTCAGGCAGCAGTGGAGGCAGTCCTGAAAAATAAAAAAATTGAGGAAGTCGTGGACGGACATATCCATGGCAATGATGCCGGAGCCGGTTTTAAAGAGGGCTGGGTGGAAATGTTAGAGCTGAACCACGTGATTGCGGCAAAGAACAGTGACCAGGTGATGGAACAGACGATAGAGGAGTTAAAAAGGGGAACATGCAGAGTTTTTTTTGGTGATTATATCGGCGTCAGTCCGGAGGATGAAAAGGATACCTGTGATTTAAGGGAAGAATACAGGGAAAATGAAAACTCCTCTGCCCCGACCTTTTATTATGTGTTAAAGGATGTGATCGTGGTGGAGGAATGATGGAGAGAATGCAAATGCAGCAACTTATACCACACGGACAATTAAAAAGTTACTGTTGTCAGTTAATAGGAATTAGACAGTTTTTTTATAAATCAGGTGAACATGAAGCCGATAAAGAACAGTGGTGTGGTTTCCTCCTTCTTTACCTATACGGGACCGGGAGACGGAACAAAATGGGATGAGATTGATATTGAATTTTTAGGATATGACACAACAAAGGTGCAGTTCAATTATTATACGGACGGAGTTGCGAACCATGAGTATTTATATAATTTAGG
>CADBMP010000280.1 GCA_902795775.1 uncultured Lachnospiraceae bacterium
ATGGATTGCAACGTTGAAGACATCATGGAGATATATCCGGATCCGGTTGACAGTACCAAAAAACGTACAGCCAGATCAGTACAATAATTATGAAGAAGTGTGAAACGTACCTCCACGATAGATGAACACGAGGAGATAAAACATGGATAATAAGAGTATAAAAAAACTAGAAGCTGATCTATGGGAATCTGCCGATTTGTTACGTGCAGGATCGAAGCTGACATCACAACAGTACTGCATGCCAGTGCTGGGGCTGCTTTTCCTGCGCTATGCGTACAGCCGTTTCAAAAAGGTCGAGGCTGAAATATTGAAAGATCGGCCGGTCAGGAACGGTCGCGTGATGCCTGTGGAAGCACAGGACTTTGCGGAAAAGAGCGCTCTCTTTCTCCCAGAACAGGCGCAATATTCCTACCTAGTAAATCTTCCGGAGAATATCCCAGCTTCGCATATTACCTATGAGAAGGACGGCGCCGTGGTTCAGATGAATAGCCTCGGTGAAGCAGTCAATCACGCAATGGAATTGGTGGAGGCGCAGTCCGAGCAACTGACCGGCGTCCTGCCGAAGGAGTACACCATCTTCTCTGACGACTTGCTTGCCGAGCTCCTACGCATCTTCAACAACAATGCGTTGGATGATGTCGGTGGTGATGTGATCGGTCGCATCTATGAATATTTCCTGAGTAAGTTCGCACCCGTGGTAGCGTCCGACGATGGCGTATTCTTCACGCCCAAATCGTTGGTAAAGATGATCGTGAATATTCTGGAGCCAACTTCCGGGACACTGGCGGACATTGCCTGCGGCAGCGGCGGTATGTTCGTACAGAGCGGTGATTTTGTGAATAGCAAGGGTATGTCCGCGAACAAGGCCATGACCTTCTACGGTCAAGAAAAGGTAGAATACAACGCACAGCTCTGCCTGATGAACATGGCGGTCCATGGGCTGACCGGGGTTATTAAGTCCGGCGACGAGGCCAACACTTTCTATAATGACGCGCACAACCTTGCTGGTTGTTGCGATTATGTGATGGCGAATCCTCCCTTCAATGTGGATAAGGTCAAAGCAAAAGCTGCGTCGGATGCTGGCCGTCTTCCTTTTGGGCTGCCGGGTGTCAACAAGGCGAATGAAGTAGGAAACGCAAACTACCTGTGGATTTCGTATTTCTACGCTTACCTGAATGAACATGGGAGAGCCGGTTTTGTAATGGCATCCTCAGCTACGGACAGTCAGGGTAGGGACAAGGATATCCGGGAGCAGCTAATTAAGACCGGCCATGTTGATGTAATGATCAGCGTCGGGAACAACTTCTTCTATACCAAAAGTCTGCCTTGCAGCCTGTGGTTTTTCGACAAGGGAAAGCCGGTGGAGCTGCAGGACAAGGTGTTGTTCATTGATGCAAGAAGCTATTTCACTGTTGTTGACCGCACCCTGAATGAGTGGAGCGAATGGCAGCTGAAAAACCTGAATGCCATCGTATGGCTGTACCGTGGGGAGACAGAAAAATATACCCATCTTCTTGAAGAGTATCATTCCATTCTGGGCGATGGAGAATATGCCGAGATACTTGCCGCACAGGAAAATCGAATAGCAGTGCTCCGCGAGGAGGCCAGGGCAGCTATTGCTGATGCAGCAAAGAAGGAAAAGAAAAAAGTACAGGTAGAATATGATGATAAGATCACTGAGCTGGAGGAGACGCTTCAGATTGCCAAGGAAGCAGTCTGGCTTTATGAGAAATTTGGTGATGGAGAGTATCAGGATATTCCTGGCCTGTGCAAAATAGCAGACCGCACAGAGATCGAAGACAAGGGCTGGTCACTGACACCAGGTGCCTATGTCGGAGTAGCGCCCATAGAGGATGATGGTGTGGATTTTCATGAACGCATGGCGGAGATTCATGAGGAATTGCTGAGATTACAGGATGAAAGCAATCAGCTGATGGCTTCTATCTCGCAGAATATAAAGGAGATGGGCATATGAACTGGGAAACAGTAAAGCTTGGTGATATATCTAGCACCATTCAGACTGGCCCTTTTGGATCACAGCTGCATCAGTCTGATTATTCTGAGGTGGGTACTCCGGTTGTTATGCCAAAAGATCTTATAGATGGTCATATTTCTGAGTCTTCAATTGCACGTGTAAGTGAAGAACACGTAGATCGTTTGAGCAGGCATAAAATTGAAATCGGCGATATTCTGTATTCTCGCAGAGGGGATGTCGGACGCTGTGCCTATGCCTCAGATAAAGAGATTGGTTGGCTCTGTGGTACCGGGTGTTTGAGGGTGTCCGTTAATCCTAAAGTGGCAAATTCAAAATTTGTATTTTACCAACTTCAAAAACCGGAAACTATCGGTTGGGTAATAAACCATGCTGTTGGTGCGACAATGCTCAATCTGAATACATCAATCTTGTCAGCTGTACCATTGGAATTACCATCTCTCGTTATTCAGAATAGAATTGTTGATATGCTTTCAGCATACGATAAATTGATCGAAAATAATCAACACCAGATCAAACTGTTGGAGGAAGCGGCACAGCGCCTTTATAAGGAATGGTTTATCGACATGCGCTTTCCGGGACATGAGAATGTGCAGTCCGTTGATGGCGTGCCGGAGGGATGGGGAAAACAGATTCTTGGCGATCTTCTAGATGTTGTTCGCGGAAGATCGTATTCATCAAAAGAGTTGTCAGATTCAGATGGTGTGCTTATGGTAAACCTTTCTAATATACGTTCTTTCGGTGGCTATAACAGAGAACAGGAAAAGCACTATACGGGGAAATACACAGCGGATCAAATGGTTAAGACGCACGATCTCATAATGGGCGTAACCGATATGACGCAGGAAAGGCGAACCGTAGGACGTCCAGCTCTGGTTCCAGACCTCCATGCTCATGCGATGATATCAATGGACATTATAAAGTTAGTGCCGAATGAAGGCTCGACCTTATTTTACTATGCTCTCTTAATGTATGGCGGGTACAGTGAGGTAATATCAAGATTTGCGAACGGCACCAATGTATTACATTTACGACCTGATGTGCTGGGGATAATCGATGTGGTACTACCCAGCCTAGAAATACAGATGCAATTTGTAGATCAATTTGAGTTGATTCAGAGAAAAATAGAGGCTCTACAGGACGAGTCTATATTAGCGGCGGAAGCCCGTGATCGTCTGCTTCCCAAGTTAATGACTGGTGAAATAGAGGTGTAGTTATGTCCCGTGGGAAATCGGTTACCAAGTTGCTTTTGGACTCCTCTCAAGCTGCATTATTTGCGGGAATAGAAATACACAATAAGCCACATATAGCTTTCAGATACCCAACCGCAACAATTCTGATCATTAATGCGTGGGAATTGGCTCTAAAGGCTTATGTGTACAAGTATGTTGGTAAAAAACAGATTTACGAAAAAGACAATGTACATACTAAGGGTTTCTCGAAAATACTGGTAATTACTAGGGACCATATCAATGCCAGGGAAAAGAACAAAAAGTTTCAGGCTGTGTTTGATAATCTTGACCTTTTAAATACCTACCGAAACACAAATGTTCATTTCATTGAAGGGAAATTGGATCCAGTAATCTTCATGCTGATAAGCAAAGCAGTATTGAATTATGACTCTTTCGTAAAGAAGTATTTTAATAAGGACATCACTAAAGATGATAATCTCATCATTCTCCCTGTCGGGATGAAATTGCCGTTTGATCCGGTTGATTATCTGAAACAGGATTATGGTAATGCGCATAATGATTTTGTAAACAGAGTTGTTCAGACGGTTCGAGAATTGAGTCAAGATGGAATTCAAGACAGTATTGTTGTTGGATTTGATGTATACGCAGATAGGGTGAGAGATGCAAAGAATGCAGATATTATTGCCGCATTAGAAAAAGCCCCAGATGCAATCGCACTGAGAAAAGCGGTAAGGGTTACGGATGATCCAAATGCACCAGCGTTTCGCTTGGAGCCAGACTTGCCACCGCTGCGATACCAAGATCTTAAAGATAGAGTAAAGCAGAAAAAGCCTGACATTAAGTTTGGAAAAATCTTTAATGATGCAATGAAGATTATTAAGGCGAATACGTCTTTATGTCAGCCCAATTATCTTGATCCTCATAAAAAAGCCGGGACAAAAAAGGATTTTTATACATTAAGCGCTGTAGATGCGTTAATTGCAGAATACGAACGATTGGAGATAGAAACATGAGTTACGACTATTCTGAAAATATACTTGTTCAGGACAGTGCGGGAAATCTGTTCCAGAATGAGCTCGGGTGGGATGTTGTATTTGCCTATAATCAAGAAGTTCTAGGTGATAAAGGAACACTGGGTAGAAAAACTTATCACGAAATCGTTCTGTGGAGATATTTCGACCAGGCATTGAAGAAATTCAATCCCTGGATTAATGATGTTCAAATCGCTGAGGCTCATCAGACGCTTTTGTCATATTTATCTTCGTCATCGCTTCTTCAGATTAATGAAGAAAAGTATTTCTTGATCCGTGATGGCATTCCGGTGACCGTAAAGAAACCAAATGGAAAGACTGAAGAAAAGAAAGCTATTGTAATCGATTTTGATAATCCGAATAGAAATCATTTCCTGGCTGTAAAAGAAATGAAGATTCACGGTGATCTGTACCGGCGTCGTACAGATATCGTTGGCTTTGTAAACGGTCTGCCACTTCTATTCATAGAACTGAAACGGAATGATGTGGATGTGGAGAATGCTTATACGGATAACTACACAGATTACCAAGATACCATACCTTTCCTGTTCTACTACAATGCCTTTCTTATGCTTTCCAACGGTATGGAGGCGAAGGTAGGAACACTTGGCAGCAAATACGAATTCTTCCATGAGTGGAAGCGTCTATCCGAGGATGACGAAGGCAACGTGGCACTGGAAACCATGCTCCGGGGTATTTGCAAAAAGGAGAATTTCCTTGATCTTTATGAAAACTTTATTCTTTATGATCATTCCGATGGAAAAACTGTAAAGATTCTGGCAAGGAATCATCAGTATCTGGGAGTAAATGAAGCAGTGAAGGCATATGGAGAACGCCAGCTTCGTGAAGG
>CADBMP010000281.1 GCA_902795775.1 uncultured Lachnospiraceae bacterium
AATAAAAAAATATCTGCCACGACCAGTCGTGGCAGGTACAAGGGGTATAAATATGAATAATTTTGGAGCAAAAATTGACCAGTTTACAGAGGTTGTTTTTCGGCAGGGCGGCATCAACAAAATCATTGAGGGACTTCAGAATACCCTTTTGATTGCAATCCTTGGACTGATCATTGGAGTGATTATCGGAACCCTGATAGCAACGGTAAGAGTGGTGCCAAAATATAAGCTTTTGCCCAAGGTGTTAAATGCGTTCTGCAGTTTTTATGTGGGAATGTTTCGCGGTACGCCCATGGTGGTGCAGCTGTTGGTATTTTATTATGTACTCCTGCCAATCTTAGGGGTACAGATGACCGGGGTTCAGGTTTCCATTATGGTTTTCGGCTTGAACAGCGGGGCGTATATTTCGGAAATCATGCGGAGCGGAATTCAGTCTGTGGATGCGGGACAGATGGAAGCTGGGCGAGCAGTGGGGCTTAGCTTTGCCACGACCATGAGAATGATTGTGATTCCGCAGGCAGTAAAGAATATTCTGCCGACGCTTGGAAACGAATTTATTGCATTGATCAAAGAGACTTCTGTGGTCAGCTTTGTAGGGGCAAGTGATCTTTATGTGGCATTCAATTACATTGGAACAAACAGCTATGAGTTCATGGTGCCGTATCTGGTAATGGCGTGCATTTACATTGTTCTGGTAGTTATTATTACAATAGGAATCCGCCTGATGGAAAGGAGTCTGAGAAAAAGTGATAGACGTAATTAATTTAAAAAAAGATTTTCATGGAAATCAGGTATTGAACGGGATTGACCTTCACATTAACAAGGGGGACATTGTTGTGGTCACAGGACCATCCGGTTCTGGAAAAAGCACCCTTTTACGATGCCTGAACTGCATGGAGGATCCGTCTTCCGGCCAGATTGTTTTTAATGGTGTGGATATTGCCGATATGAAGGTGGATATCAATATTCACAGGCGGCACATGGGGATGGTGTTCCAGCATTTTAATCTGTTTAACAATAAGACGGTGCTGCAGAATATTTCGCTGGCACCCATTTATGTGAGAAAGAAGGACAAGACGGATAAAACGCCGAAAAAGAAAATCATAGAGGAAGAAAATGCGAAAGCAATGGCACTTCTTGAGCGGATTGGCCTTTCAGATAAGGCAGATGTGTATCCGGTGACTTTATCCGGCGGGCAGAAACAGCGCGTGGCAATCGTGCGTGCATTGGCAATGAATCCGGACGTGATTCTTTTTGATGAGCCGACTTCCGCGCTTGACCCGGAGATGGTGGGAGAGGTGCTGGACCTGATGAAGGAGCTTGCAAAAGATGGCATGACCATGGTAATTGTTACACATGAGATGGGATTTGCCAAAGAAGTGGCGACCCGGGTGCTGTTCATTGATGAGGGAAAAATCAAAGAGGATGAGCCGCCGGAGGAATTTTTTGAGCACCCGAAAAATCCAAGACTGCAGGAATTTTTATCAAAAGTCCTGGTGTAGAACATTATAAAATACATTCCGCATTAGTGCCGTAAAAGATATCGCTTTTTCCGGAAAGCATTTTGCAGAGCTTTTCTATACGCTGCCAGTTGTTATGTACGGTAAATTCGTAGCTGTGTCCCCAGATATAAAATAATTTAGGGTCATCTTCGGTCGTTTCCAGGTTCAGGAATTCCTCTGCCAGTGCAAAGAGCTTTTCATCATCATGATGGCAGGTCGGTTTTAAAAGAATTGGATTTTCCGGCAATTCAAAGCTGTGCGTGGATTCGACGGTTCTGCCGTATTTTATGCCAATGCTTTCCAGATATTTTACGGCTTCTTCCGGGTGCTCTCCATAGGCATATGCCATTCCGAGAGGATAATTTCCGTATAGCTGCTCAATATTTTTTGCATCTGTCAGAAATTCCTGTTCCAGTTCTTTCCCGGAAAGGCCGTCCAAATGGCTGTGTGTCAGGCCATGTACGGCAATTTCGTGTCCTTTATAAAGTTCACCCAGGTTTTCTTTGTCCATACGGGAAATTTCAATGCCTTCCACCAGAAACCGGTCATCTGAGGTCTGGATTCCTGTATTCAGGTTGAAGGTGCCTTTCATGCCGTATTTATTAAAAATATCTACTAAAATCCTGTCCTGTTCAATGCCATCATCATAGCTAAAGGTGACGGCTTTTTTATAACGAATTTTTGGAAGTGTTTTCATGATGTTTTCCTTTCCTTTCTTAATTATATTTTTTATTATATCCTTTTTAATGGAGCTTTTCTTAGGACATTTTACAGATAAAAGGGGGAGTATTTATGAAAAATTTTGAAAAGCTGCAGGAAATTTGCCTAAAGGAAGTACGTGATGCCGGAATTGTGCCGGGAAATATTGTAAAGTGGAGCGTGAACCATCGTGCAAAAAGCAGATGGGGAATGTGCAGAAAAAAACAAAACGGGGAATGTGAGATTCAGATTTCAGCAAGGCTCTTAGAGGATGACAGAATCAGCGAACAGGCGTGCAAGGACACCATAATCCATGAAATCCTCCATTCCTGCAAGGAGTGTTCGGGCCATACGGGAAAATGGAAAGAATATGCAGAAAAGATGAACCGGATTTATGGATATCATATTAAGAGAGTGACGACCGGTGAAGAAAAAGGAGTGGAAAATTATAAACAAAAAGGACAGCCTGTGAAATATATTTTCAAGTGCAGGGGCTGTGGACAGCTTGTCATGAGAAAACGGGAATGTGATTTTACAAAGCATTACCGGAAATATATCTGCGGCATCTGTGGAAAAAGGGCGTTCCGGCGGTATTTCTGATAGAATCAGAATTTGACCTCCGAACCCCTGACCATGTCCGTTATACCAAATCTGAAAAAGCCTGACAAGGCGTAGTTTTTTGCAAGAATCCCCAAAAAGCCTGACAAGGCACAGTTTTTTGCAAGAATCCCCAAAAAGCCTGACAAGGCACAGTTTTTTG
>CADBMP010000282.1 GCA_902795775.1 uncultured Lachnospiraceae bacterium
CGGAATAATATGACAATACTCTAAAATCAGGTAATCCCCTTTTTTCACCGTCACCTTACCGGTCTTTTTGAATGTTTTTTCCTCTTTCACCTGCTCGTGTGGTCTGGAAGACGGATAGATCAGATATCTTCCTTCCCCATTTCCTGTCACCTTCAACCGGTACGTTCCTGCCTTTAAATTCGTGCCCACCTTGAACATGGTGCCCCGTTCCACATCAATCAGACCTGCTGCATCTACCGAAACTGCCTTACAGCCACTCTCCAGCTCAAAAAACTCCCCATAATCCAGGGTCAGGATCACATCATAGAAAAATGTGCCGCGGAATACAATTTTGTCACGATACTCTGATGAATATACCATATAATTAGCCCCTTCCTCCGTATTATCCGTAAAAAGCACATATTCCCCTTCTTTCATTCTGCCTTTCCCAACGACATATTCTCCCGGATAAAAACAGTCCCCAAAAAGCTCCTCAATCTGCTCTGAGAAAAAGGCTCTGAATTTTTCCAGGGTTTCTTTATATTCCTTTTTCCCCTGCAGCACCTGGCTCACATAATCCAAACCAAGCTTTCCCGCCTTTCCTTTCACAGAATCCTTCTCCATATATAAATCCAAATACGTACAATCTATGGCAAACTGGGCAAATGCCGGAATTTCTCCATAATTGTCCGGCGTTACCTCCAGAAGTTTCCCAAATTCCTTTGAAATCGACTCCAGAATGATTTTTGTACTTTTCTCATTCTTGTCTGTCACAGCCTTTACATTTTCCACACAGCTTTTCTGATATTCCTTTGCCTCATCTGCAGAAAGCTTTTTGGACTTTTGGGCTTCTTTAATGATTTTATCAATTTTTTTCTGGTCATAAATTTCTGTTCCATAAGAAATTTTTTCTTTTTCTCCACTGCTTTCTGTTTCATTTTTCTTTGTACAGCCCACTGAAATAACCATACTGGTGCAAAGCACAGCCAATAAAATAATTTTCTTCATAACTTCCTCCGCACAACACGAAAAAGAGGGCGGTATATTTAGAAAAAACCATAAAACATAAGCCCTCTTTTTCACTTCACACATTCGTGTGACCTGCAATAAAAAACTACCCTGCCTTAAATAAACCGCCTATCCTAACAGCTTGTAGCATATCACAATAATCGCAATAACTGCCAGAATGGTAATGATGATCTTTGGAACGGATACCGGCGTCTCTCCGGAAACTTTACCTGTCTGTCCATTCACTACAAACTGGTAAATTTTATCTTTATACTTAAAACTTGACATCCAGATTGGGAGCAGCAGATATTTATACGTCAGCTCACTAAACTCTGTATTCACAAAATCTACCCTGCTCTCATCTGCATTATGTTCCCGTTCGATTTTGTTTGCAATTCCTGCCCGTATCTTCTGCTCAATGCTTTTCTTTGCAAGTTTCCAGCCGTCCTCTAAACCAACAGAGTACCGCTCTGCCACAAATCCTGCAATATACTCCGGCTTATATCCCACATTGTTCTCCGTATCAAAGGGCTCTATCCCTTTCATCATGGAAGCTGCATGCTTCGTGGATGCCAGAACCAGCTCATCATCAAAAAACTCCTGATACGTACCGCTTGTCCGGTGCCAGTCCGTCCTTGAATGTTTTTCTCCTTCGGAATCCGTATACTCATGCTCAATTCCGTATTCGCCCTTATATTCAGAATGCGTCTGCGCATCAAATGTCCAGTACGGCAGATAAATCCCCTTGAATTTGTCTGCTTTTGCACTTTCCTTTGCAAGCTTTGGACAATAGAACTTATTTCCAATCCACGTTTTGAACAACTGGGACGCTTCCTTGTCACTTACCTTGAAAGGAACCACACCGCCCGGTGCAATCGTATCCTCATCATTCTGGTCCATGACCTGGTTAGAGCCGCAGAACGGGCACACCGCTGAGGTCTGCAGCGAATCATAAATGGACTCTGCGCCACACGCCTTACAAATAACCGTTTTTGTTTTTACGCCCCAGTCCTTGTTTGCCGTAAACTCAGCAGACTTTAAATCCATCTCTGCTGCCTTCTTCGGCTCCTCCTCACTCACAGGAATCTGCTCCTCATAATCACAGAACGGACACTTTAATTTTCCGGAAGCCGGATCAAAGTCCATGACACCGCCGCACTGCGGGCATTTTTTATCTGTCTCCTCTTTTGTCTTAACTATGTTCAAATCACCATCGTTTCCCATATCATCCTCCATTGTATTTACTACTGAACATCGTTCTCATCAAAAACATCTCCACACTCAGGACAGAATTTTGGTGGATGATGAGGATCTTCCGGCACCCAGCCACACTTATCGCACTTATAAAGAGGCGCACCTGCAGGCTTTTTCGCACCACATTCCTGACAGAATTTTCCCTGGTTCACATGACCACAGGAACATGTCCAGCCCTGTGCCGGCTCCGGCTTTGGAGAGCCGCACTCTGCACAGAATTTTCCTTTGTTTCCTGTCTTTCCGCACGAACAGGTCCAGCCGTCTGCAGCTCCTGCCTGAGAAGGCTGTGCTGCCGGAGCCTGTGGTGCAGCCTGTGCCTGCTGCATTGCCTGCTGCTGTCCCATGCCATAAAGCGCCTGCGCATTCATGCCGCCTGCCTGATTTGCCATGTTCATTCCTGCAAACGCCATCATAGGACCTGCGGATGTATTGGCTGCTGCCGCTTTCATTGCATCTGCCTGTGCTCCGACCAGTGCTGCCGCTCCCATATTCGGATTTGTAAATACAGCAGTTCTCTGAAGATCTTTGATCATCTTCTCATCTTCTTCTGATGCCGTAATGCTGTTCACGCCAAAAGAAATCACCTGCAGTCCGCGGAGCTTTGTCCACTTTTCCGAAAGCTGCTGGTTCAATGCATCTGCAAGCTCCATGGTATGCGCAGGCACAGCGCTATAACGGATGCCCATGGCTGAAATCTGTGCAAATGCAGGCTGTAATGCCGTCAAAAGCTCCGTTTTCAACATTCCGTCAATCTTATCCCTGCGGTACTCATCCGCATCATTTCCACACACATTCGTATAAAAAAGGATTGGATCCACAATTTTATAAGAATATTCTCCATTACAGCGGACTGAAATATCCACATCCAGCCCGATTTTTTCATCCACCACGCGGAACGGAACCGGATTCGCTGTCCCGTATTTGTTTCCTTTGATTTCCTTTGTGTTAAAGAAATAGACCCTCTGATCTTTTCCCGTATCACCGCCAAAGGTAAAACGCTTCCCAATGGATGAAAAAGTAGCTTTAATGCTCTCTCCCAGATTTCCGGAAAAAATGCTCGGCTCAGAAGATGCGTCCCACTGGAACTCACCGGACTCGGCGCAGATTTCCACCACCTTTCCCTGGTCCACAATGATCATGCACTGTCCTTCATTGACAGCAATGACGGAACCATTGGAAATGATGTTATCATGCCCTTTGTTCTTTGCCCCGAATTTTCCTTTGGTACGATGCTCGCCCTTTACCACAAGCACGTCATCATCCATGGACTCACAGTAAAAGTAATCCTTCCACTGGTCTGCCATGACGCCTCCGATTGCCCCTCCGATTGCTCTGATTAATCCCATAATTTCCTCCTATCTCGGAAATACACCAAAGCGGAATGTGTGACCTGTCCGGAAAACTTTCCGTTTTCCTGCTCCGGTGATTTCCGGTAAAATTATTTTAAATAAAATAAAACGAAAACCAAACTAAAATCATATGTTTCTGTCATAGTATAAATTATACAGGATTCACCAAATCTTGTCTATGTTTTTTCTAAGGTCTGTTGATTTTCTTATACTGTCAAGTCCTCACCTTCTTTTCCACCCATGCTCCGGAATACGGTTTTTTCGCCAAAGCCCTGACCTTCACCCTGGTGTTCCAAGCCCGGCCGTCACGGTCTTTGATGCCGCAAGATACTTCTCATCTTCCGATTCAATGATACAACAGAAGTATCACTGCTTTTATATTTTAACATTGTAACATATTCTCCTGATGGACGGACAGAAAAATCCCCACTCCCTGATCGGCTGAAAAATAAACCATCATAGATTTATCATAATGGCTTACATCCTTTTTCAGAAAGTTCATCTAATACAAACGGTAACATATATATCGGTTTAAACATTAACTGCTCCAAATGTCCCACATCCTTTTGTGAAAACAGATATTGTCTGCCCACTCTCCCTGAGTATTTCTCACAAAAAACAGATATGGATCTATGATTATTCACATTAGACGACTTAATTTCTATCGGAACGATCTTCGCATTCGATGCTACAATAAAATCGATTTCATAATAATGAGAATCATCATTCTTTTTCCATGTATGATAAAAAAGACTGTTTCCCGAAGCAGCAATCATTTGTGCTGCAACATTCTCATACAGATATCCAAGATTAACATCCAATTTATTACTTAATAACTTACTGTATATTTGAGTATGCACTCTATCGACAGAATTAAAAAGCAAAGTAGTGAACAACCCGGTATCTGACAAATATAATTTATAAGACTCATTATCTATCGTAGCAGCAAGCGATATATCCGGATCAGTTACATTATAAGATATCAGTACCGTCTTCGAATCCAAAAGCTCCGAGAATATTTCTTTATCCTTATTCGTAACTCTCTTTCCTGTCGCACTTGATATAACATATCTTTTCTTATTTGCTGAAAGCTGATTAGGAATCGAATTATACATCTTCGAAAGCCGGCCACTCGAATCGATTTTATAAAAATCCTCATCATAAAGCTTCAAAATCGCACGTTTCACTCTGTCAATTTCTTCAAAATTTCTCCCTTCAACATAAGCCTCCACAGCTTGCGGCATTCCACCCACAGCCATATATATACGAAAATCCCGCATCAATTTTCTATTCAAGCTGTCTCCGACAGGTTTATTTGTCTGAAACAGCTGCCTTAGTATATTATAATTATCATTTCCTATCGCCCACAAAAATTCCTCATAATCCATTGGAAAAACCGGTATGAAATACTCTTCAGAAGGGATAACAATATCTTTAACATTCTTCTTTATACTTATCAGAGAACCTGTCTCAATATAACTGTAGCGTCCGTCAGCAACCAGGTACTTGATCGCCTGCCTAACCAACGGTGCTCTTTGTATCTCGTCAAAAACTATAACAGATTCTCCCGGATATAATGTTATCCCGGTTACAGCCTGAAGTCTCAAGAAGAATACATCCAAAGCCGCTATATCATCAAATACCTCAAGAACATCCTTGGTTACATTTGCAAAATCAACTTTTATATACGACCGATAGTTATTTTTTGCAAATTCCTCTGCAACTGTTGATTTACCAACACGTCTGGCTCCTTCCAGCATGGCAGCATAATTTTTTGAATATTTATCTTTCCACTCTATAAGTGCATCATATACCTTTCTTTTAAACATAAAACACCCCCATGCCGAAGCACCAAATAGCGTTGTGTGAAAAATAAATTTCATGCTATTCAAAATTATTTTTCACACTACCGCCTCCTTGGGAACAATAATACCACCAAGTGCACTTTTTGACAATACTTTTAAGTAAAAAACTGCACTTTTTGGCAACACTCGCAAACATAAAAAGTACAGTTTTCGGCAACACTTTCCATCTTATTTCCTCTTTTCACGCTGAAATATTCTCCAGTCCACCATTCGGATGCCGCAAGAAATGAAAACAGTTGGTGACAGAGTAACTTTTGTCGTTGAAAATGGCAGCGTAAGACTTATCAACTCTGCTAACGCAGCCCGGTAATATGTCCCATTTCCACATTTATGTGTATGGTAGCATTTCCCGGTTCTCGTCATAAGGACATATGTAACATGTTTCTTTGCTTCTGCATAATGATTTCCAACGTCAGATACCTGCACCGGACCGGATATCCCCAGCAAAATACTCAAGGTTACTGCTATAATTCTGGTTTTTACCTGCTTCATAAACCTTTCCTCCTTTGTGTACATTCAACAAAAACATCATATAAATCATACCACATTTTGTTAAATTCCATAAGAGCAGAAAGTTCCGCTTACGGAACTCCCGCGCCGAGCGCAGTCGCTGTATTTCACCTTTTGTGAAAAAACATTGTAAGCTATAATAATAATTCCAATTTATTTCTTGCATTAATTGCTTTATTTTGTTACGCAAATAAATACTATTATATAAGAAAAATTTTCTAAATAATCCGCATAAGCTCCCATCTGCCTACTCCTTTAACTCCCTCCACGTAATCTCATACTCTACGCCTGCCGCTTTTCCAATCTCCTTTACATAATTCCCAATCAGCTTTTTTGCCCGCTCCTCTGCCTGCGAAAACAGGCCTTCATCCTTCTCCACCTGCTTTTTCATCTTCTTTTGTGCAGTTTTGATTGCCTTCTGCTGGTCCTCGGCAGTGATTTCGTTTTTATTGAACCACGAATCCTCTGACAAAACAAAAGAATCCGGAGTCAATGTTTTGTCATCCACTTTAATCTGAAGAAGCTCTGCCTTCGGCATGGTAATCACGACTCTGTCCCCTTTCACCTGCATCCTTACCTTTGACATATTGATTCCAATATCTGCTTCGCCCGTATATTCAATCCAAAATTTCCTGTCTTTTTCTCCCCAATGAAGGAATCCGCTCCCGCTTTCCTTGACTGACTTTGCCAAATTATTATAACGGCACTTTAATGTGGAAAGCTCACAAATATTCTGCACTGCAGAAAGCTCCGGAAGCTTTACCTGTTTTTTTTCTTTTCCGCAGGAACACAAAAAAACACATCCGCAAAGCAACACTATGCCTAATCTTCTTTTTATCTTCATAACCGTCCTTCTCCTTCTTCATCCCACCCGGCCGCTGCATGTTTTTTCTGGTTTTCTTTTTCCCTGTTCTTCTCCTTCTTCATCCCGCCCGGCCGCTGCATGATCTGCCTGTTTTTTCTTCCTGTTCTTCTTTATCCCGTCAAGCAGCCGGCAGGTCCGTCAGGAACTCTATCTGCTTTCCTGAACCTCAACCATTACCTTGTAGTTCTCCCCCAGGCTCTCCTTCAAGGGCTGGACAAATGCATTGACTGCATCTTTGGCATTTTCTCCTGCCTGCTCCAAAAGCTCCTCTGCGTTTTCTGCCTTTTTCTGCAAATCTTTATTACATTCCTGAAATGCCTCTCCGGAAACTGTTTCTGTTTCATAAGAACCACTCTTAAAAATATACTCCATGCTGTCCGTATCCACATTGATATCCTGAATTTCCGCTTTTGGCAGTAAAATTTTTATCCACTTTTTCTTTTTATTTTTCTTGACCTGAACTTTCTCAAAATCAATCCCCATACGGATGGTTCCCTCATACGCCACATAATATTTCACAGTTTCCCCATCCTCATCATATACGGCTGCATAGGAATTATAATAGTTTTTTAACACAGCCAGATCATTTGTCTCAAATATATTTATTAATGTAGCCTTTGAAATAGTTGTTACCTTTCCTTCTTTATTATCAAAAAAATTTGGAAATATAACTTTTTTCCATAACATACGATACGTGATTCCAAGAAATACCACAAGCAACGCTGCCAGTAAAATTTTCTTCACAAATCCATTGTTAAAGATTTCAGACAAAAAATGTTCTTCTTTCCTGTTCTCCGTCTTTTTCATATCTTCCTCATTTCTATAAAATGTACCCCTGTGCAATCGGGCAGGAGTGTGCTTGTCCCCCTCTTACCCGCCGCGTCGCCTGCATACAGCTTTGCTGCAAAATTTCCATATGCGGACGTGCGCATAATAAAAGAGGCCTCCGGCAGACAAATCTGCCCAAAGCCCCTTTCTTAAAATATCCTCATGCCGACCAGCACTGCATCCACCGGCTCCGCATACCGGAATATAAATTTATCAGGGCTGATGATGGCATATTGTGCCAAAAGCTTTCTAGTATATCGTTTTTTAATAATCTGGACTAAATGATATCTGCCAAAAATCCATATATGCAAGATTTTAGGCAGATATCATAAGTC
>CADBMP010000283.1 GCA_902795775.1 uncultured Lachnospiraceae bacterium
AAGCTGCTAACGGGATTTGAACCCGTGACCTCCGCCTTACCAAGGCGACGCTCTACCTCCTGAGCCATAGCAGCAATCAACAAAACCCATTATACATAATAAACGAAAAAAATGCAAGCTTTTTTTTTAACTCGTATAACATTTCCTGTCAGCGGGTCTGTTACTGTTCACAGCTTCGCTGTTCCAGTAACAGACAGTACCTCTAAAAACTCCCGGACAGGAAATGCTATCATTCCGCCTGTTAAGTTATATCAAATTTTCCAACCTCATCAAACAGGCTCTTGGCCTTAACTGCCAGCACATCACTGGATTCTGCAATATCATGCATGGATGCACTCTGTTCCTCACTTGCTGCAGAAACATTCTCTGATTCTGCAGAAACATTCTGGCTCATATTTTCAATCTGTTCAATAGACTCTGAAATACGCTGCGTTCCTGCATTCAGTTCAGAAACAATATCCTCCATATTCTGTGAATGTTCTGAAATATCGGAAACCATATGTACAATATTCTCGAACATATTTCCAGCTTCATTTACAATCGCAGCACCATTTTTAACACTTTCCAGACCAGAATCCATGGCTTCCACCGCTTCTTTTGATTTTTCCTGAATAGAATTGATAAGCTCTGTAATCTGTCCTGCGGATTCATTGGACTGGTCTGCTAACTTCCTGATCTCATCAGCCACAACTGCAAAGCCCTTTCCGGCTTCTCCGGCTCTTGCAGCCTCAATACTTGCATTTAAGGACAGAAGATTCGTCTGGGATGCAATATCCGAAATTGTATCAACAATAGAACCAATCGCATCGACCTGCTCTCCAAGCGCACCAACCACCTTTGAAGTCTCCTCCACAGATTTTTCAATAACCTCCATCTGGGAAACGGCCTTCTGAATATCATGATGCCCGGTAGTTGCAGTGCTGTCTGTCTTTACAATTAAATCTGCGCTCTCTTTAATTGCAGCAGAAAATTTTGTCATATGGGAAGTAAAATCCCTTGTCTCATCCGTAGCCATGTCCACAGCACGCTTCTGCTCAGTACAGGAATATGCTACATTTGTAATGGACTGTGCGACCATCTCACTTGCCTGTGCTGACTGGTCAGTCGTCATATTCAACTGCTCCGCAGAATCGGATACAAAACCGGTCGTATCGACAATTTTGTGAATCAGCTCCCGGATACTTGTATGCAAGGTCACGATTGCCTCACTCATAGAGCCGATTTCATCCCTTCTGGCAGTCTGCTTCACCACAAAATCCTCTGCCGTAACCTCCTTGAATTTTCCCTTTGCCATATCGAGAATATCTAAAGTAATACTCTTGACCGGTTTTACAAAACGTGTTCCCAGAATCACCGCAACACCGGCCAGGGCAAGAATTAAAAGAACCGTTACAACAACAATCTGGACAATGGTATTTGTCAAAAGCCTTGCCGCCTCTTTTTTATGTGCAGCCTCCAAAGCATCCAGCTCATCAATCCAGACACCGGTTCCAATCACCCACTGGAACGGCTCATAAGCAACGGTATAATTACGCTTTGGCAAAGGTTCTGTTTCGTTCGGTTTTGCAAACATCAGATCCGTAAATCCACCGCCCTCTTTTTTTCCATTTTCAATCATCTCCTGAATGAAATGCCTTCCGGAAGGATCTGTAGCGTCAATACGTGATTTTCCTTCTGTCTCTTCACGTCCCAGAAGAACCACATTAACGCCCTCATAAGTATCTATCCAGAAATAACCGCTGCCGTCATTATAACGAAGCTCCCTGATAACATCTGCAGCCTGTTTTTTGGCTTCCTCCTCTGTTAAGGCACCGCTTTCCTGTTTCTGGTGAAACTGCTCCAAAATAGAGACTGCAACCTGTGTTTCATTTTTTAATTCACGTTCTACATCACCCTCAATCTGCTTGCGATATGATGCAGCCTGCTGACGATTGCTCTTTTCAGAATTGTAAATTGCGAACGCAGAAATTCCAAGTGCAGTAATCAGCACACTTCCAATGATAATTGCTACCATCATTCCTTTTATGGAACGAAAACCACGTTTCTTTTGATTCATTTTTCCTGCTCCTTTCTTTTTTCCCCCAATATCCCTTTTTATACTTCTGGTAACATCTCCTTTCTTTTTTAATATGAACAAAAACTATAGTCATTATTTTATCAGACTTTCTCTTGAAAGACAAGTCTGTGTGTACCGGATTCCATCATTGTTACCATCCTGTTTTCGCTGTTTCAGAGACTATTTTCTGCATTTTAATTCCCTGCAGTCCATTATCCGGAGCAAAGCTTGATGTTACAGAAGTTTTGCAATTTTCTGACACTTCAATCCTCAAAATCTTCAATCTCTTACAAAGACGATTCCCCAAACATCCGCTGGCGGACTACCTCATATGCCAGAATCCCCATTGCTACAGAGGCGTTCAGGGAATCAATGTTCCCACGCATCGGAATTCCTGCTAAAATATCGCACTTTTCCCTTACCAGCCGGCTGACGCCGCTGCCTTCATTTCCTATGACAATGCCGATTGGTCCTGTAAGATCTGACTGGTACATGCTTTTTCCCTTCATATCGCCACAGACGAACCAGAGCCCTTTTTCTTTTAACTCATCAATGGTCTTTCCTAAATTTGTCACCTTTGCCACCGGCGTATAATTGATTGCTCCCGCGGAAGCCTTTGCCACCACAGCGGTCAATCCTGATGCCCTGTGTTTTGGAATAATGACGCCATGTGCTCCCGCCTGGTTTGCCGTCCGTATAATGGAGCCGAGATTATGCGGATCCTCAATGCCATCCAGCAAAACCAAGAATGGCGGCTCGCCCTTCTGTGCCGCAGCATCCAGCATATCCTCCACGGAAGCATATGAATATGCCGCAACAAAAGCAATGACCCCCTGATGCCTGCCTGTTTCAGAAATCTGATCCAGACGTTCTTTTTTTACATATTTGATTAAGGTGTCCGTTTTCTTTGCCTCCCTGTGAATTGTCTGGACCGGTCCATCCTTGCATCCATCCAGGATCAGCACCTTATCGATTGTCCTGCCGGAACGGAATGCTTCAATTACGGCATTTCTTCCTTCAATCATCATTGTTTTTTCTGACATCACAAAACTCCTTTCCTCCTCTATATCATCTAACCTTTTACAAAATGCTGTCCGGACGTTGTCCCGGCATCTGTCCTGTCTTTTCTAACCCGGACTTTACTAACTCCATCCCCCGGTCCATATTCTTTTTTAGGTAAAGATATCCCAAAAGAGCTTCAAACCCTGTTGCAGCCCGGTAGTCGGCAATGGAAGCATTTTTTGCCGAGGTAGCTGATTTTGCGTTTCTTCCCCGCTTAAACACTGCTGTTTCCTCTTCCGAAAGCTCCGGCAATATTTCTTTTACAAGCTTTGCCTGCGCTTCCGCTTTCACAATGCTGCTGGTCATTTTATGAAAATTCTTCACTTTTCCGTTTCCCGCTCCCAGCACCAGCGTGCGGATGATCATATCATATACGGCATCCCCAATATATGCCAGCCCCAGCGAAGAATACTGCTCCGGCTCCAGCAGGGATATGTTAAATTTTGTTTCAATGTTTCCCAATAAATCTTCCAAAATATTTTTCCTCTCCTATTATGATGCATAATTTGCAATGCATAACTTTGTATATATTATTTTGTTAATGCTTCGCTTTATTGTTACTCTTATGTAAACCATAACCAATCATTCCGTCAAAAACATGAAGAACTGCCGCCCGCATGCAGCTTTGCTGCAAAATTTCCGTATGCGGGCGTGCGCATAAACAAAACAGGGTTCTATGAACATTCATAGAACCCTGTTTCCATCAAGGCGACTACCGGATTTGAACCGATGCTCAGGGAGTTGCAGTCCCGTGCCTTACCACTTGGCTAAGTCGCCAAAAATAAAATGACTCCAACGGGATTTGAACCCGTGTTACCGCCGTGAAAGGGCGATGTCTTAACCGCTTGACCATGGAGCCATATTTTTTCTATCGCTATCAGCGACAAAAACTATGTTACCACACTTTCCAAAAGAATGCAAGTATTTTTTTATATTTTATTAGATTTTTTTCTTTTGTTATGCTATACTGTTCTTAAAATGGCATATTTCCCTTACAGAACCATGCAGATTCTGTCACTGACCGGACAAGATGACATTACACATTAGTAAAATATATTCACAAATAGAAACATTTATTACTCCAGCAGTTACGAACAGCTTTTAAGCCAAAAAGGAGGACTTTTACAGCAATGGCAACAGAATATGTACTTACGTTAGAAGGACAACCATATTTTAACAGCCACACTAAACGAAACTTCAATGTTTTTTATACCATTCCGGAACAAAATATAACCGAAGACACTGGAATCCTTTTGCTGATTGCGGGTTTCGGAGGCGATGCAGGCTCTAAGGTTTACAGCAAAATGAGACGGGAATTTGCAGATTCAAAAAATCTTCTGGTAATCCAGTGCGATTACTTTGGTTATCAGTTCATGGGAAATGAAGCCGAAAAAAAAACACATGCACAAATGTCCCGGATGTCTGATCACATAAAACATATGGCAGAAAACGGTCAGCCGGTAGATTCGTTCATGCAGGAAACCATCGTCTTTGAAGAAACTCCTGATTCTTTTTGTGAGCTCGGTCTGTTTCAGGCTCTTGATAACCTGAAAGCCATAAAAGAAATCCTTAATATGCTTTCTGTGCAGAATATCTCTTTTGACCACAACCGCATCATTGCTTACGGCTTTTCACATGGCGGATATCTGGCACTCTTTTGTAATGCGCTGATGCCAAATCTTTTTTCTGCGATCATTGATAATTCCGGCTGGGTCTACCCGGTATATTTATACAAACCAAGAATACGTTCTTTTAACTGGAACAATCCAAATACAGACAACACGTGTTCCGTTTTCTTACACCTTAAATATCAGGGTACAGAGTGGATCGATGATCTGGATATTTATAACCTGAACCGTCTATATGCAAAATTCAAAAATCACGCCCGAATCATTTCCTTTCACGGAGAATCGGATTCTTTAGTTTCTCCCGCAGAAAAAGAACATTTTTTAAGACGGGTGGCAAATGCAAAATTTTATGTAATCGAAAAAAAACATTTGGATCATGAAATCTTTAAAAATACAAAGCACGGAATGGGAAGCAATTTTTTAAAATTATTCTATTATGCAGCAGATACAGAGCCATTAGACCGTATAAAAAAAGAAGCTGTCCAAAGCTCCTTTTTATGTACGCCCAGAAATTTCCATTCCAGAAAATATGAATATAAAATTTCAGAAGATATAGAAATCACACGGCAAAAAACAGAATCCATGACCAACAGATGACAATCGGGCCGAAGGCAGCTAATTTCTCTATGCGGGCGTGTGCATAATAAGACCGACTGACAGACGGACGGTATATGCAATACCGTCCGATGAGCAACGTGTAAATATCAGTATACTCCTAAGCATTTTTCCCACGCAGATAAGTAATGAACTGCTCCGCTGTCCTTCCGGAAATTCCTCCGTGGCTCAGTTCCCACTGGTTCGCCTCTCTTCTTAAGTCCTCCCCTGAGAGCGTGATTTCCGGATAGCGCGCAGCCAGAGCCTCCACAATGTGGTAAAACTCCTTCGGCTGCGGCTTATAATATCCAATGGTCACACCAAATCTGGCAGCTAAAGAAAGCTTCTCCTGCATAGTATCAGAACGATGCAGCTCATCCTGGGACATATCTGAACGGTCGCTCCAAGTTTCCCTGATCAGATGTCTTCTGTTCGAGGTGGCATAAATCAGGACATTCTCCGGCTTGATTTCCAAGCCGCCTTCAATCACTGCCTTCAAATATTTATATTCAATTTCAAACTCCTCAAAGGAAAGATCATCCATAAAAATTATGAAACGGTAGTTCCTGTTCTTGATCTCCGCAATCACTCTGGAAAGCTCTTTAAATTCATGCTTATAGACCTCAATCATCCGAAGTCCCCTGCCGTAATACTGATTTAAGACAGCCTTGATGCTGGTGGATTTTCCTGTTCCTGCATCCCCAAAAAGAAGGACGTTATTCGCTGCCCTGCCCTCTACAAATGCTTCCGTATTTTCCACAAGTCTCTTTTTCTGTTCTTCATACCCGATGAGGTCATCAAGTACCATGCTCCCTGTGGTCGTGATTGGGGCAAGTACGCTTCCATCCTCATTTTCCCTGATACGGAACGCTTTATTCAAACCAAATTTCCCAACACCATATCTTTTATAAAAATCCGTCACGATCCGGTACATTTCTTCCTCATCTGCTGCATCTTCAATCAATGCACTAAGTTCCTGTACCTTTTCACTGACGCTTTTATTAAAAATCTGTTCGCTTTTTACGACTGCCTTATAATTTAAGATCGTCTGAAAACAATGAATCCCCAGTGTCTCCTCCATGGATGAAAAATCATAATCAAAAAGCTTTTTAAAAATTGCAAAATCTTCCTTTGCAAATTCATTGACTGATCCTTCATTTGCACCCGTTTTTTCACATACTAATGTAAACGGATTTTCCGTCATCGCCAGAACAAAAGACAGATAATTATGCCACAAATTTTTATCAAATCCATAGCTCGTGGAAATGTCCAAAAGCTTGTGGATTCCATCATAAATTTCTGCAGTCAGCTCCTCTTTTTCATATTGCTTCTGTTCAAACCGTTTACAGATATCTGCCAAACGATACAACAGACAATCCTCTCCCAGATTTCTATAAATCACCAATTTTGAAACCAAACGATACATCATTCTCCTCCCTCTTATCCTGTTCAATATTTCTGCCGGAATCCGCTTTTTATTAAGATTCATTTTCATATTCTGCGTTATCCAAGGCAGACGTGCCTGGTACATCTCATTCAGACCGATATTTCCCTTTACATTCTGTCCGGTGACTCCAGCCCCAAAAGATCAATCGCACATTCCAACACTCTAAATACCTGTGTACTAAGCACCGTATGGGAAGCTCTTACATTTTCATCTTCATTGGTCACAATTTTATTCTCATGATAAAATTTGTTAAACGCATCCGAAAGCTCATAAACGAACTGGCAGATTTTATGCGGTGCCTGCTCTGCAAACGCAGTTTCTACCACTTCGCTCCACCTTGCTAACGCAAGCATTACATCCGTCTGCGTCTGTTCCGTTGCCGGAAGTATCCTTTGCTCCTCTGAAATTTCAATGCCCTGCTCCTTTAATTTCCGCAGCAGCGATTTAATGCGCACGATAGTATATAAAATATATGGACCGGTATTTCCCTCAAATGATGTAAAACGCTCCAAATCAAACACATAGTCCTTGGAAGCCTGATTGCTCAGATCCCCATATTTTATGGCAGCAAGTGCAATCTTTTCTGCTGCATCCTTTCTGGCCTCATCATCCATTTCGCGGTCTGCCATCTTCTTTTCCACTTCCTCCGTCACTTCTTCTAAAAGCTTCTCAAGCCGCAGCACACCACCATCACGCGTTTTAAAAGGCTTTCCATCCTTTCCGTTCATGGTTCCAAATCCCACAAAGATCAGATCCACATGTTCCCCGATAATTTTTGTTTTTCTTGCACAACGGAACACCTGCTCAAAATAAAGTCCCTGCCTTTTATCGACCACATAAATGATCTTATCCGGGTCAAACAGTTTCCTTCTTTCTACAATGGTTGCCAGATCTGTGGTATTATAAAGCGTCGCACCATTTGACTTCAAAATCATGCAAGGTGGAATCTCTTTCTTATCGGTTTCCTCCTTCACATCCACCACAAGTGCCCCCTGGTCAATGTAAGCATATCCTCCATCCTTCATTCCCTGCACCATATCCGGGATATAAGGCTGTGCATCGGATTCTTTTTTCCACAGATCAAAGTCCACATTTAATTTTGTATAAATTTTTTTCAGGTCTTCCAAAGAAACATTCAAAATATGTTTCCAGAGAGCCAGATACCCTTTTCTTCCTGCCTGAAGCTCTGCAACTGCGCCCTGCGCCTCTGCTTTATAATCCTCATGCTCCTTTGCGTATCCATTCGCATACGGATAAATTTCTTCCAAATCAGCCATGGAAAACGGTGGTTCCGCCGGATATTCCCCTTCAAAATTTTCATCAAAATAAACAAGCTCCGGCTGTCTGTGCTTAAGCTCCGTAATGATCAGGCCAATCTGCAAGCCCCAGTCTCCCAGATGTGCATCCCCGATTACTTTGTGTCCCATATATTTTGCGGTACGCTTAATGCTCTCACCAATAATGGCAGAACGCAGATGCCCCACATGAAGCGGCTTTGCCACATTTGCCCCGCCATAATCAATGACAATAGTTTCCTGTTTTTCTGCTTTTTTTACACCAAAACATTCATCTTTTGAAAGCTCATTGATATAATCTGCCAAAAATCCGGAGCTTACGGTCATATTGATAAACCCCGGTTTCTGCGCAGAGATTTCTGCAAACGTTCCATCTTCTTCTAATGTTTTTACAATTTCTTCTGCAATCACAAGCGGTGCTTTTTTATATTCCTTTGCCGCCGGAAGGGCCCCATTGCACTGGAACTGGCAAAGATCCGGCCGGTTAGAAAGAGTCACTCTTGCATACCTTTCATCATAACCCGCTTCTGCAAATGCTTTTTTTAATGTTTCTTCCAAAATTTCCATTATTTTTTTCATGCTGATTCTCCTTTATTTTCTATCTTGTCCACCCCAAAATCATAACAGGCTTTTCCAAAAAATCATCAATTTTTTTCTAAACAATTTTATTCTAAACAACTTATTTTAAACAAATTTTTTCTAAACAATTTTTTCTAAACAATTTTTTCTAAAAAAATTTTTTCTAAACAATTTATTCTCAGCAATTTATCCTAATCCATTTTCTCCTTGGCATTCCTGCATATTTCATCTAAAATTTCAAAATATTCCGGAAACGTCTTCTGACAGCAATCCGGCTCCTCAATGACCACACCCTCCGTCATAAGACCGGTAATTGCAAATGACATTGCCACCCTGTGGTCATGATACGTCTGAATTTCCGTTCCCACCGGCTCTCCCGGATAAATTGTGATACCATCTGCAAAAGACGCGCATCGGACTTTCATCCTCCCAAGCTCTGTTTCCATCACAGCAATCCGGTCGGATTCCTGCCCCCGGATATGCGCAATACCGCGAATCGTTACCGGGGCATCTGCAAACGGAGCAATGGCCGCCGCCGTCAGTGCCTGGTCAGAAAAATCGCTGAACGATTCATCAAAACCATGCAGACGTTTTTCCTCTGGTGCATAAAGCACTAAATTTTCTTTTTCTCCGGCTTCGGCTGATTTTTCCCATACAAGCTTACAGCCCATTTTTTCCAGGATCTGTAGGAATTTCATGTCTCCCTGCAGAGAATCCCGTTTCATTCTGGAGACCACCGCACTTCCTCCGGTCACTGCTGCCATTGCATAAAAATAACATGCTGCCGAAACATCCGGCTCTATCTCATACTTCCTTGCGGCATAAGCTTTCTTTTCTCCCACAAACAGGTCCTTTACCTCATAATCATTTTCCCCCATTTTTTTTACTCCGGCATGTCCAAATTCCACCATCATCTGCTCTGTCATTTCCACATAAGACCTGGCATTTCTCTCTCCGGTCAGATGAATCCTAAGGGATTTCAAATATAATGGCGCAGACAAAAGAAGCGCACTTAAAAACTGGCTGCTCCTGTCTATGTTAAGAGAAACCTCTGCACATTTCGTTTCTTCTTCCGGATTCTTCCTCATTCCTCTTACCGTAAACGGAAAATGATACGGTTCCTCCTGAAACATAAATTCTGCCCCCAAATCTTCCAACGCAAGAAGCAGCTCACGCATGGGCCTTTTTTTCATCTGGTCCGAAGAATCCAGATGATACTCCCCGTCACTCATTGCCAAAAATGCTGTCAGAAATCTGGCTGCCGTTCCTGCACTTCCAACAAAAATATCTGCATTTTTTTTAGGTATCACACCGCCCAGTCCAACTATTTTTATGCTTTTTCCCGCTTTATCCACATCCACAAAAAAACCCAGGTCAGAAAGCGCATGAAGAAATACTTCTGAATCCTCGCTAAAAAGCACTCCTTCCAGCTTTGAAGTCCCGTCTGCCATGGCCGCCAGCAAAAGAGCGCGGTTCGTAATGCTCTTTGAACCGGGCACCTCCACATTAATATAAAGCGGAGCTTTTACCGCACATACAGAAAACGTCTTTTCATACATATCATGTGCTCCTCTCATTTTGAAATTTTGACCGAATGTCAGCTAACGCATGGCTTTTTTTCTGCCCATTTTTTTCTGAGCTTTCTTGCATTTTCCAAAAATACCGGCTTCATCATGAAAAGAAAACTCCGTTTACTGTAGTTATAATTGATGACATCTAACATATCATCCTCCGTTGCAAAAATACAATCCGCAATATCTATGTAAACCTTTTTTAAAGCCATATCCTCTATTTTAAAAATGGAATCGCATAAAGAAATCACTACTGCATCTTTATCAGGTTCAGGAAGCCATTTTACATTTTTTCCACACATCCTGGCCAGGCCGCGTATTCTTTCCGCCAAAACCGCGTGGCCATTTTCTTCCATGTAGAATTTTTCTGACCGTTCAAAAAGTGCCTGATACTGCTCCAGATTAAAATCCAGCTCAAAAATCCTGTTTTCTCCCGCTTTACCCATAACGCCATGCATGGCATCATCCAGGGCAAGCATGACCGTTTTTGCCCGGCATCTTTCTCCGTTATGCAGTCCCTCATAGTTTTCCTGAAATACCGAAGAAAGAAACGTCTCTGCCATATGCTCCAAATCTTTTTCCGGTGTAAATTTTAAGAAAAATGTAATCCAGTTTCTCCATGCATAATAAGTCGGAAATGTATTGACCGCCTCCTTTTTTGCCCCCATTGCATGAAGTGCTTTGGAATTTCCCACAGATGCCACCAGATAACCTGCCGTGTTGCATAAATAGCACCATTCGGTATCATCCCAGTATAAAAAATTTTCCTCCGGCATAAAACCAATTTTCTTTATAACTTCACGCCGGATCATCAACGAACATGCTGCCACGCTGTCCACATAAAGATATTCCGGCATATTCCCATCCTCAATCATGTTCAGATGCGGAACTTCTGTACAATAATGCTCAAAATCAATTTTCTGTCCAAACTGCTGTATGTATTCCGGCTGCTCCAGATGATAAATCTTTGATGCGGCAATTCCCGCCTCTTTATGCTCCTCTAAGAAAAGATGCAGATTTCCAATGGCATTTTCATCTAAAAGCGCATCATTATCAATGCACATAAGATATGGATATCCTTTTTCATATGCCACTCTCAGACCAGTATTAAAACCGCCGGAACCTCCAAGGTTTTCTTTATTTTCAATAAGCGTCAGCCTGTCCCGGTAAGTTTCGCGGATTTTTTTCACAGAATGGTCAGTGGAGCCGTTATCCACCACATACAGATCAAAATCTGTATATTTTGATTCCAGAACACTCTGAATACACTCTAAAACAGCATCTTCTTTATTAAAATTACAAATAACAATTCCTATCTCTTTCACCTGCAGCCTCCATTTCCCTTTCCAGCTCTTTTCAATGATTACTATCCACAACAGCTACTAACACGTATAATACTCTTTATATCATAAATAAAAAAAAAAAGCAAACTGTCTTTTTTAAGACAGCCTGCTCTTTTGTTACTATGAATCATACTTCATGCGCCAGTGGATCCAGGCACCTTCGGCTATGTATGCACCTGGTCTTTTGAATGTCCCTAAAGCTTTTCAAAGTGCTGCACTGTAACGGTTCGCCTGCATCATCTTGCTTCTTGCCCTCGCCGTTTTTGATTTTTCTATCCATGCATACGGAAAATTACCTTTTCTCTGTCCTGTTAAAATCTGGACCCGGTCTCCATTATGTAAAACGGTGTCCGGCATTTCCCTTTTTCCATTCACAACTGCATAAACAATCTCATCCCCGACCCTGCTATGGATCTGATATGCAAAATCCATAATAATGGAATCATATGGCAGCTCGATGCTCTCTCCATCCGGAGTAAAGCAAAATATTTTTTTGTCCTGCCTGCTGAGCCTTGTTTTCACAAAATCCGTAAAATTCTCCTCTGCCAGATCTTTCTGCCAGTCCAGAATATCCTTTAACCATTCCATCTTCTCCATCTGCGTTACCTGCTCACCACTATATTTCCAGTAATGCAGGATTCCGACCTGGGAGGTATCCTCCATCTCCGCTGTACGAATCTGGATTTCCACAGGCTTTCTTTTTTTTACAAGCAATGTGGTGTGGATTGCCTGATAAAGATTTGACTTTGGCAATGCAATAAAATCCTTAAACCTTCCGGGCAGCGGATTATACGCATTATGCAGATACCCCATTACAAGATAACATTCTTCAAAGCCATCTAAAATAATATTTACTGCATATGTATCATACATTTCCCGCAGCTCACAGTCCCTCTTTTTTATTTTCTGATAAATACTGTATGTATTTTTATACTGTGCACGGATCTTGGCAGGAATATTTCTTTCTTTCAAAAGCATCCGGATTTCACTGATAAATGCATGAATGTCATCTGCCTCTTCCTGCTTTCTTTTTTCAAGTTTTTCCTTGATATCCTTGTATGCCTCCGGTTCCAGATAATAAAATGCAAGCTCCTCAAGCTCTTTTTTTATATCAAAAATGCCAAGCTTGTTTGCAATAGGTACATAAATCTCCATGGTTTCCTCTGCAATCTCAATCTGCTTTTCCCTGCGCTGAAACTCAAGTGTGCGCATATTATGCAGACGATCTGCCAGCTTAATGATGACCACCCTGACATCCTCCACAGTCGCTAAAAGAAGCTTTCTAAGACTTGCTTCCTTTCTTCTCTGCTTATCCTTGTCCATTTCATCACGAATGGTCTTTCTAAGTTTTGTCACGCCCTCCACTAAAAAAAGCACCTCACCGCCAAACTTTTCTTTAATGATTTCCCCACGCAGTTCCGTATCCTCTATTGTGTCGTGCAAAAGTGCTGCAGCAATCGTTTCTTTATCCAGATGCAGCTTTGCTAAAATGACAGCCACCTGTAACGGGTGAACAATGTACGGCTCTCCTGATTTCCTTTTCTGGGGTGCATGGGCAATGGATGCCACCTCGTAAGCTTTTTCAATAAGTGTCATGTCTTCTGACAAATGATAGCTTCTGATTTCCCTGATTAGTTTCTGAAATAAATTATCCGGTGTACATTCACGAGTTTTTTCCATGGCATAACCTCCTTGCAATGTGAATAGGAGTCTTTTTGTCATCTCTGATAAAGTAGATTTTATTATATAGTTATTTTCCTTTTTTGTAAATGCCTTTTTTTCCGTTTTCACCTTTTTTCTTTCCAAAATCTCCATTTAAAACCACTATACACAATATTTATGCTATAATAATGCTGTAAGCAGCTTATTTTTCTCTGCAGGCGTGTGCACATAAAAAGCCACCGGCGCACATATGCATGAAAAAACAAAGGGGAGGAAATCAATATGCAGAAACACTTACATAATCAACCAAAATTTTCATTTATGATGTGTGTATACAATGACACAAGCCTGTTGGCAGACGCAGTAGAATCTTTGCGAGAACAGTCCTTTTCAGACTGGGAACTGGTCATCCTTGATAACAGCAATAAAAACGAAGACGCATGGAATATTCTTTTAGATTATGAACAAAAAGAAAAAAGAATTCATATCTATAAAAGTGAAAACAATGTGGGCTGGGCAAAAGGAGCTTCTATTCTTTTAGAAAAAATCCATGGAGAATACACCACTTTTCTAAGCGCAGATGACCGAATCGCCCCGAACGCTCTTGAGATATTAAATGATGTAACAAACAAAGAGCATCCAGACATAGTATTCATCGGAAATGATTACTGGGATTATCATAAACAGACGCATGAATTTATTCTGCTTGGAGGAAATCTTCCGGAATATAAACGTTACGATACCCAAAACCGTTCTGCTGCCATTTACGAAATAATGAAAAATATTTATTATAATTCCATGTTTCATTATTCAAGGACAGCTTTTCTAAAAGAAAACGGAATTAATTTTTTTAATCCCTATTACGGGGATAACGGAAGCATGACCAAGGCTATTGAAAAAGCCAAAACAATAATCACCCTTGACCAGAAACTTTACCATCTGACCATGAATACTTCCCAGACGTCCGGACATTATGTCTGGAAACAATTTGAATTATTCAGTGCACGTCAGTGGGACTGCGCAAAGGAAATATTTCGCAGGGAAAACTTTATTGATTTTGATAAAATATTTTTTGTCAATTATCGAATTATCCGAAATGCACTTTCTGGTATCAGTGCTTTGGGGAATGGTGCCTGCCGGGACAGTTATATGAATCCTTTCAATGTGGATTTTCCGGAGCGAGTCCTTGAACTGGAGGATATGCTGGAAAATCAACAGATGCTTGAAATGCTTCTATTAGGCGATGATATTGTTTTTAAAATGCTGTTGGACTATCTTTTAAAATTTGCAAAAAGCTTTCAAAAAGCAGGAGTCTATGACTTATTGAAAAAAAGCCGCCTGTCAGATTTGTTTTTTTTAGCAGAACATCAGGATTCACTTTCTCCTGTGGAAACCATGAAAATTTTATATACCTTTCTGATGCGGGAAGATAATAAGATGTGTCTGGGACTGTCATATTTTATTAAAATTTCTGAAAAATGTTCCGATACAGAAATCATAGAAGTTTCTACAGAAGTCAGAAAGGTCATCGAAAAATACAACATGCTGCTTGAAACACTTGATGACCCATGGCTGGCACAGGTGCTCCCGTATTAAACGTCGTGCACCATTTCATTGAATATTACAACAAACAAACTATTTGCCCCGGAGCCCGGATTGCTAAACATCACAAACTTCATTATGTGAGGATACTCCTGTTTTAGAAACTGTCTGTACAATTTCTAAAAAGAGGACTCGGCAACCAGTGTTTCGGCATGGGAGGATAGTGTGAAAAATAATTTTGAATAGCATGAAATTGTCAGATTCAACTGACAATTTCAGCAAATTATTTTTCACACAGCGATTTGTGCCGGGCCAAAATCGCTCTGATGCGACACAAGAAACCGCCTCTGCGAATTTCTCGTGCGCTGCCTCGCAAGGAATGCCCGGTATGGGAGGATTATTCTATGTCAAATTCAATTAAAATAAAGGCACCCGCCAAAATTAACCTTACCCTGGATGTCATCCGCCGCCGTCCAG
>CADBMP010000284.1 GCA_902795775.1 uncultured Lachnospiraceae bacterium
CCAGTCTGACATAAGAATAAAGATCTTCCTCTGTAGAAATGCTCTGAAAGGTGTCCGTCAGTTTTCCGTTATTGATGCTTTCCACAATGCAGTTTTCCTTGAATCCATGTGTCAGGACGCAATATTCATTCATGCAGTAAGCGACAAAAACAAATCCACCCTTTTTCGTAACACGTTTTGCCTCAGAAAGTGCCTGAAGTTTGTCTTCAAAAGAATAAAGGTGATACATGGGTCCAAAAAGAATGGAAAGATCAAACAGGTCATCTTCAAATCTTTTGAGCCGGAGCGCATTTCCATGAAATGCTTTTACAGTGCTGTTTTTCTTTTTTAGGATTCCAAGATTGTACTTTACCAGCTCCACTGCAGTAACATCATATCCTTCTTTCGCCAAAGATATGCTGTAACGTCCTGTTCCGGCACCGATGTCAATGATTTTTGTATGCTTTTTGAAACCGGCATCCGGATCGTTTCCGGTAATTTTTCCCAGTACTGCATCCAATTTATTGTCATAAAGAATGGAAAGATATTTATGGATATAGTGCATGGAGGTCACAAATTCCACATTTCCATGCCTTCTGGTCAATCTTTTTTCTTCATTAAATTTATTATAATATTTTTCTAATGGACTGAATTCTCCCAAACTCTCCTCCTAACGTTTGAAACAGGACCTGCTGTTATCTTAAATATCTCCTGACATCCATTCCTTCTTTTTTTGCAACAGCGATTAACTGTTGTTCATTCGCTGTTTCCAGTGCATACATTTCATTTCTTACGGTCTGGGAACGGAGATTTTTATTTTTCCGGTAATGTTCAAGAAGATCTTTCCTGAGCCGTTTTGCATCAATGGTTCCAATCATTAAATCCATCTCGTTTCCTCCTTTTTATTCATCTTTATACCATACCGTATAATTTCCAGCCGAATACTGGGTATATCCATTCCGGTTTATTGTATGTACCAGAACAGTATCATTATAAGTGGAATCTAATATATAAGCAGAATAACCGTCCGGTTCATGCTCTGTATCCACTGTAAAGAAATAGCGGTCAAAATAGGAAACATCAAGGAAAGGAGACGGGTAGTTTGTATAATTGACCGTTTCCAGATAAGTCTTTTGTTTTTCCTTTCCATAAAAAAGCACACGTGCGTAATTTACATTTGGTGTAATATAAATATCCGTGTTTTGATCAATATTCTTAAAGGCAAAAGACAATACATCCTCTATGCCGTAACAGAAATACCCATGCATCATGTCATTGTAATTTGTAAAATAATAGCTTTCAAAATGGGAAAAGAATGCTGAATATACCAGAACCGGAACAATCAGCAGATAATAATTCCATTCCTTCAGCTGTTTCAGACGGGAAATGCCCGTAAATACCACATATAATCCATATGCAGTGATACTGATCATTGGAAGAAAAAGTATATTTATGCGGTTTACATTTACATTAATTAGAAGACCTGCAACAATCCCCATGCCAAACTGAAGAAGCCAGAGATATTCCATGGAGAAGCTTTTTTCCTTTCGTTTGCGCACTGCCATGATTATCATATAAATCAGACCTGTCAGGGTAAATGGCAGGGAAATCTTATAAAAAAGCCCGTACTCTGCAGTGGTATTCCATGGAAAGCCATCGTTCTGAGTCCAGACAATGTTCATAAGATTTTTAAAATGCTCTGGAATTTCCTGAAAGGAGATTTCATTTCCTTTATAATATACCAGCTTTGGAATGGAGATAAATGGAAGCTTAATTTCCGGAATCAGTCCATGATTTACAAGGACAAACAAAAGTACCGGTATATAGGATAAGCCCAAAATGATCGCCGAATATATGGTATATTTATTGATATGCAGTTTTTTCAGGGAATAAAGATGCAATACCTCAAAAAAAAGCAAAAACGGAAGGAAAATCCACAATATGGAATACGTATAAAGTGACAATCCATAAAAAAGTGCGGATAACAATAAAAATTTATCTTTTTCCACTCCCTTTACAAAAAAGAAAAGGGCAAGCATCAGGAAAGCCGGAGCCATATTTGATTCAATGGCACATCTGGAGAGCATGATATGCCAGGGCATGATTCCTGCAAAAAAGAATGCAAATAATGCAAATACGTCATTGGTCGTTTTCCGGAATACATGATACAGCGCAGTGAGTGCCAAAACAGAACAAATTCCAGGTACCAGACGGATGACCCATGCATGTGTGCCGAACAGGGCAATAAAAGGTATCGAAAGATAGGATAGCATAACATTCATTCCGGAACCCCATGCCACAAAAAACATGGGCATGGTATTTCCAAAAGAATCCTTACCGCCATGTGCAAGTGTATATGCATTATATCCTGCAAAAGCTTCATCCTGATTAATATCCCCCGGCACACTGTTCAACTGATAAAACCTTGCAAATACAATTACAGCCATAATGCACCAGAAGGCGATTCTGCGAACCTTGTCATTCAGGGCATATTTTTCCTGATTCATAAAGCTGCGCCCTCCTCATTTTTCTTTTTTATCTTTAAAAACCGTTTTACATCAAACAGATAACACAACAGAAGTATAATGGCAAGCAGAGATGCTTTTATTCCGGAACGGAAACTGGAAGGGGCAAAACGTATCTCCACATTGTGTTTTCCTGCAGATGCCCGAAAGCACAGAAACGTATTTAACATGGTTTCGCAGGAAACCTTTTTGCCATCCAAAAACACAGTAAATTCTTCACTATACGGAATGGAAGAAGCTACTATCTGATCCTTTCCCACAGTTATTGTTCCTTTCAGAGAGGCTTCACCATGTGAGGAAACCTGCAGCTCATTTTTTTTCAAGGTTTCTAATGCTTTTTTTGCAAGCTCCACATTATAGGAATAAATATAAGCCTCGTCATAATTACAATCTGTATTCCTTATTTCTATAGAAATAAGCGTACCTTTGGAAAAGGTCCCAAGGTAGATAGCACACTTTGTTGTTGCCGAAAAGCAATGACTTATAAATTTACCGTTCACATAGAGATCTCCCTGCCGGGGATCATTTGATGATAAATACAAATACAGTGGGTCATTGTTTTTGGTCTGAAGGACAAGCGTAGGTCCTGTTGAAAAATCATTTTTTGTAAATTCCTCCTGAGTAAAACACTTTGTTTCCTTTCCAATCAAGGCAGAAAGATAACGGTTCTGATTTTCAAAAATATTTTCATTTAATTCTGTCAGATCCGGACAGTTTTTATCTGCAGCAAATACAAAGGATAAAGCCTGATTATTTCTATACAGTGATGCTTTTTTTCCTTTTTTTATCTGCTCAAAGATTTCAGGAGGTTTCTGTTCCAGTATCCGGTAACGGACACCAAGCAGGCTGTCCACCAAATGGGTGGCTCCATACCCTGAATTCCAGTACCAGCTCTGCGCCATGCCCAGCTTTGGTGTCAGGTTATTTACATTGCCATTATAAGTCGAAGAATAATGTGTCATGCCGTTATATCCGAATAAGAAAGAATCATTCTTCGAAAATTCATAATCCTTATCCATTCGGAACAGACCATCATCCATTTTTTTTGCTTCCTTCACCATTGGCTCTGTTTTTTTATAAAAATCTATATATTCTGAAATATCCATATATCCAAACTGTTTGTCCAGTCCGTTCAGACATACATAAGCATTATATCCAAGATCAAATACACAAAATACAAGTAAAAAGGCAGCCGCCTGATATTTCATCCTTTTTTTTGAAAATTTCAGCCTGTTAAATGCCTGATAGGACAGAAAAATCAAAAAGAAACTGAACAAAAAGGTATATCTCCATGGAAACCAGTGCGGCTGCTGAAAACCATGCCACACTTTATCAAGAGATACATTCCAGAAACTTAGAAAAAACAGGACCAGGATTCCTCCGGCTGCAAGCTTTTCTTCCTTTTTCCGGTTCTTCTGGAAAAAATATAGAACAACAAAAAACAGAACTGCCATGCCGCAGAATAGGGACGGCAGAGTATTATCCTTTGCAATAGAATCATAATACCCGGTAAAAAGTTTCTGAAAAACAGCAGGAAAATCAAAATAATACTTTTCTTTTGTCCAGTCGGTATCCACAGAAAGCTTTCCTCCCTGCAGATTTTTTACAACTGCATACAGTACCGGAAAGGCAGTCATGGCAGCAAGAACAGCCATGAAAGCGTATTTTCCAAAAGCATATAAAAGCTCTTTTTTGTTCGTATGGTTTCTTCTGTATTTTTTATAAAGGCAGACCATACGGAAGCCCACATATAAAACAGAAAAAATACAGATCATATATGCTGTATAATAATTATTGATCATAGACAGCATCAGCATCAGGTAGAAGAAAAATCCTTTTTCGCCTTTAAAGATCTTTTCAATTCCTAAAAGCACAAGAGGAAGGAAAATACATCCATCCAGCCAGAAAAAGCAGTTGGAATACACCATATTATATGACATTAATGCATAACAGATGGAAAATGCAACGGTTGCAAAATTACCCTTTTTTTCCTGAAATCCCCATTCAAAAAAAATGGCAATGCAAAGTCCGCTAAGACCCACTGCGATCAGTTCAATAAACATTGCTGCATGGTACAGTTTCATGACAGGAAATAAAAAAGAAAAAAGTGCAAGCATTCCACCTGAATAAAAAGCATATAGCCCTAACATATCTCCACCCAGGGAATGTGACCAGGAAAAGAAAAATGTGCTGTCATGGTTCAAAGCCTGTCTCAGAGAGGCCAGATATTCGATATATTCATCTTTCATATCCATAAAGACCACTGTTTTTGTACCATTTGGCCAGACTCCAAGAATCATTAAAATAATAAAATAAATGATTACAGGCAGCAGAAATGAACAGACAAGAATCAAAGGGAGCCTGTACGTTTCAAATTTTCTTTTTTTACTGATATCTACAATATTTGAATCCTGTTCTTCCACTGTTTGACTGTTCTCCAAAATATTTGGATCCTGCTCTTCCATTTTTTGACTACTCTCTACAATATTTGAATCCTGTTCTTCCTTTTTTTCTTGATTTTCAAACATGTCTTCCATTTTTTTACCTCTTATTCCTGTCACGACCAGCCGCAGCAGAAATCCATCGTGAGCAAAGCCTGAAGACAAACTCCAGAACTTTATTTCCATTTAAGATAGCCCCGAAATCCGATCCGGGGCTATCTAATTTTTACCTGTCTTAAGCTATTCTGATACTGACATATCCATTGAATTTCTACTTCATCTGTGCAGCAACCTCTGCAGCAAAATCTTCTTCCTTCTTTTCAAGACCTTCCCCTGTTTCAAAACGAACAAAGCTCTTGATGGATAATTTGCATCCCTCTGCTTTGGCAACATTTTCCACATACTGCTTGATGTTTTCTTTATTCTCTGAAAATACGAAATCCTGCTCTAACAGACATACAGCCTTCAATTCCTTATTCAAACGTCCTGTAATCATCTTTTCAATGATTTCATCCGGTTTGTTTGCATTTTTCGGATCATTCTTTGTCTGTTCAATCAGAACATGTTTCTCATGCTCTTTATATTCATCATCCACATCATCTGAAGAAAGATATTTTGGATTCATGGATGCAACCTGCATTGCCACGTTCTTTAAGCACTCGCGCACACCATCGCTTTCAGAATCTGTATCTGCCTCAACAAGAACACCAATCTTTCCACCTGCATGGATATAAGAAATGATTAACCCGTCCGTCTCAACCTTTGCAAAACGGCGGATGGTCATGTTTTCCCCAATGACTGCGATCATGGACTGCAGTTTTTCCTGTACAGTCATGTTAGTATCCAAAGCCCAAGGCTCTGCTAAAAATGCTTCCGTATCTGCTGCAGGGCTTGTCTTTACCTGAGCAGCGACTTCTGCTACATAGCCTCTGAACTGTTCATTTTTTGCGACAAAGTCTGTTTCTGAGTTGACTTCCACAATAGAAGCACTCTTTCCATCTTCAGAAAGGTCGATTGCAACAATACCCTCTGCTGCAATACGTCCGGATTTCTTTGCAGCTTTTGCAAGTCCGTTCTCACGCAGCCATTCTACTGCAGCATCCATATCTCCTTCTGTATTTGTCAGTGCCTTTTTACAATCCATCATGCCGGCACCGGTCATTTCTCTTAATTCTTTTACCTGTGAAGCTGTAATTGCCATCTTCTTTTTCCTCCATTTATTTCACTTTCACATTATCCAGACATTTTTTATCGAAATGTCTGGATAAAACAGATTATCTTCTATTTATGAATACAGGCTGTTTTATGCCTCAGCATCCTCGCCTGCTTCCTCATCACCGGAAACTTCTGCCATGGATTCGCCCTGATTTGCCTCAATGACTGCATCTGCAATCGTGGATACAATAAGTTTTACTGCGCGGATTGCATCATCATTTCCAGGAATGACATAATCAAGCTCTTCCGGATCACAGTTTGTATCTGCAATACCAATCAGCGGAATTCCAAGAGTATGTGCTTCCTGAATACAGATTCTCTCTTTTTTCGGATCTACAACAAAAATGGCATCCGGGATTTTCTTCATTTCTTTGATTCCGCCCAGATTCTTCTCTAATTTATCCC
Source organism: uncultured Lachnospiraceae bacterium (assembly GCA_902795775.1). Taxonomy (GTDB): domain Bacteria; phylum Bacillota; class Clostridia; order Lachnospirales; family Lachnospiraceae; genus Butyribacter. The sequence continues at coordinate 6,566 of CADBMP010000284.1, forward strand.
ACTCTTTCTTCAGTCCGATTACTTCTTTCTTTGGAAGGACATCAAAAGTTCCGTCTTCTGACATGGTTTCGATATCTTTTAATCTCTTAATACGTGTCTGGATGGTCTTGAAGTTTGTAAGCATACCACCAAGCCATCTTTCATTGACGTAATACATTCCGCAGCGCTCTGCCTCTGATTTAATGGAATCCTGCGCCTGTTTCTTTGTACCCACAAAAAGCACTGTACCGCCTTCTGCCACAATATCCTTTACGGCATTATAAGCTGTATCTACCATGCCGACAGATTTCTGCAGATCAATGATGTAAATACCATTACGCTCTGTGTAAATGTATTCTGCCATCTTCGGGTTCCATCTTCTTGTCTGATGTCCAAAATGAACACCTGCTTCCAGTAACTGTTTCATTGAAATAACACTCATTTTTTTACCTCCATTGGTTTTGTGCTTCCGTATGCTTCCAAACCAGGAACCATCTGGCATATGTGCAACAGGCAAACAGCCGGATGCAGCATAAGCTATACGAACATGAACATATGACATGTGACGTCTGGCTTGCCAGAAGACACCGCCGGGAAATCCGCATACGTGCTTATTTTCAGTTATTTGTGATTAAAAAATCACAACACAAAATCAATCATAACACACCATCGGTCTGATTGCAAGTATTTTCTACAGATTTATCTTTCTTTTTGTAAGATTTAGTTACTGTGAATCGTAACAATATTTATTTTTTTTGTTTTTTCCACTTGTCATATTGTTCTTTGGCAGCGTTAAAAACTTCCTGATATCCTGCTTCGTCCATGGCTTCCTGGTATTTTTTTATTGCGGCGTCCACATCCTTTTCCGGTACACCACCGGTATCCAGCAGGAAACCGTACTGGTCGTAAAGGGAAATAAGGGCATTATACTGTGCATCTACGGAGCTGTGGTCAAAACGGAAACCGGAAGCAGGGCTGATAACTGCAGCTTCATTAAATGACTTGTATCTGGCAAGCTTATCGTCCGGTTCATCAGAAAGAAGGTTCACCGCCTCGATGGAGGTGGATTCCCATGGACTGTGGTTATAAAGTGTTCCGGGATTTTTCAGACCGGATTCTGCTGTCCGGTCAACCTTTCCGTTTTTTAAGACATAATCAGTTCCTTCGATTCCGTAAGTAAAAAGATTCCCTATTTCAACATCTGTATATAGATAACCTAAAAATTCAATACATGCTTTCGCCTTTTCTTCATCACAAGCTGCGGAAACTGCAAAACAGGAGCCTGTGGCAGTATGTGAATTGATATAATTTTGGGTCAGATGTCCAAAGGTTTCCTCCTGATTGCCATCCCGTCCGAAAGATTCTGCATTGTTTGGGATATCGGTCCACCAGCTCACTAACCAGTTCTGCGTCTGGCAGACTAATTCTGAACTGGTTTTCCCAATCTCCTCATCAACGTTTAAATATCCCTTTTCTCCCCAATTTCCTAATACTTTGCAGTAGTCAGCAAATTCCTTGCTCTGGATGGGATTTTCCACTTCATTGGTCTTCAGATTTATGCCGATCATTGCCATTAAAGGCTGTTCAAAAAAATCATAATAATCCATACCGAAACGCTGGAACATTCCGGTAGACCTTCCAAGATAAGGATACCGGATTCCATCCGCTTTTGCCTTTTTGAGATAAGGCTCCAGTTTTCTAAGATTATCAGCTAATTCTGCTTTTTCATCAAAAAGATGTTCCAGCTCAAGGCCGTATTTATCTGCGTTCACTTTCAGTGCCTTTATATCATATCCTTCTGCGCCCTCTTTATAAACAGGAACAAAATAATCCCTTCCGTTATATTGTGCTGCCTCCCAATACCATTCTGGCATGGACTTATATAAGGCAGTGTTTTTTAATAGTCCAGTCAGGTCATAAACCAGTTTCTGCTGATACAGGTCATTGGTTCCAATGGTGTTCCACCAGGAAGCTGTCCAGAATAAATCCGCCTCTTGTTTTGACAGTGCTATATTTACGGCATCTGCATATTCTTCATTTGGTATTTCTTTTATTGTAACCGATACCTTTGACCCCTTTTTTTGCAATTTATCATTGATGGCATCCTGGACCAGACCCAGCTCCCTTTCATCAGTTTGTCCAATATTATAAGTCGCTCTGTATAAGTGGATATTGGTTGTGGACCCGTCACCACTTTTGTCAGAAAAGCCGCTGCTGCATCCTGTCATGACAGCAAGGATTCCAACAAAAGATGTAAACAGTATTTTTTTTAATATTTTTCTCATTGTGTCAGTCCTAATACATTCTCGACTTCCTTCTGCATATCTTCTGTCCTGCAGACCGTATCATGGAGTACGGGTGCAGTTCTGATTTCCTCGATTGCATTTGGAATCTTGGTTCCGGAAGTGCTGCTGAGCTCATCGATTAGTGCAAAATCCTCCATGCCGGCAAAGCTGTCATCAATGGCTGTCATTACGCTTGTTGCAAATTTATAAGGACTCGCCGTAGAAGCAATGACTGTTTTTGTATTGTCTCCGGTATTTTCTTTATAATCCCTGTAAACGGCAGAAGCAACTGCTGTATGGGTATCCATGACATAACCGGTTTCTTCATATACCCTGCGGATTTCTTCGGCACATTTTTTTTCTTCTGCGTAGCCTGCAGCAAAATCTGTCATTTTCTTTTTCATTTCGCCGGTAATCTGATATTTGCCCTTAGAGGACAGTGCATTCATAAGCTCTTTTGTCTTTTCGGCATCTTCTCCTGCAATCCGGAAAATCAGACGCTCCAGATTGCTGGAAATCAGAATATCCATGGACGGGGAAGTCGTCAGGATAAATTCGCGGTTCTTATCATAAATCCCTGTTTCAAAAAAATCAAAAAGAACTTTATTTTCATTGGAAGCACAGATAAGTTTCCCCACTGGAAGTCCCATGTTTTTGGCGTAATATGCGGCCAGAATATTTCCAAAGTTACCGGTCGGCACCACAAAATTCACCTTTTCTCCCTCTGTAATTTTTCCCCTGCCAAGCAGTCTGGTATAAGCATATACATAATAGACTACCTGCGGCACCAAGCGGCCAATGTTAATGGAATTGGCAGAAGAAAACTGGTATCCCTTTGCATTCATGCGTTCTTTCAGCTCTTTATTTCCGAACATGGCTTTTACGCCGCTCTGCGCATCATCAAAGTTTCCGGTAATGCCTATGACAGTCGTGTTTTTTCCTTTCTGCGTTACCATCTGGCGTTCCTGTATCTTGCTGACACCATTCTTTGGATAAAAGACAATGATGCTGGTTCCTTCCACATCTGCAAAACCTGCCAGTGCTGCTTTTCCGGTGTCGCCTGATGTTGCTGTCAGAATGACGATTTCATTTGTAATCTGGTTTTTCTTTGCTGATGTGGTGAGCAGATGCGGCAGAATGGAAAGTGCCATATCTTTAAATGCGATGGTTGCCCCATGGAACAGCTCCAGATAAAATTTACCGTCTTTTTCCACCAGAGGAGCAATCTCCTCTGTATCAAATTTTTCATCATATGCCCGGTTGATGCAGTTTTTTAATTCTTCTTCCGTAAAATCTGTGAAAAA
>CADBMP010000285.1 GCA_902795775.1 uncultured Lachnospiraceae bacterium
CACATGCCTCTTGACCAGATTGCCGCTAACATGAAAATTCAGGAAACCATCTGTAAGGGGGCACCGTTCTATGTACTGGGGCCTCTAGTCACAGATATTGCTCCCGGTTATGACCACATTACTGCAGCCATTGGCGGTGCAATCGCAGCTACATATGGTGCTTCCTTTTTGTGTTATGTTACTCCTGCAGAACATTTAAGACTTCCTGACGTGGAGGATGTAAAAGAAGGAATCATCGCTTCCAGGATTGCTGCACATGCGGCCGATATTGCAAAGGGAATTCCCGGTGCAAAGGAATGGGATAAGAAAATGAGCCAGGCCAGAAAAGAACTGGACTGGGAAAAAATGTTTTCTTTGGCAATCGATCCGGAAAAAGCCAGACGATACCGGTCAGAGGCAAAGCCGGAAAAAGAAGATACCTGCTCCATGTGTGGAAATTTCTGTGCTGTCAAAAATATGAACCGGATTTTAGATGGCGAAATTGTTTCTATTTATGATGAATGATCATTCCCAACAACCCCAATCGAGAGGAGAGGGATTTCCACTCCTACTCGCCGCGAGCCGCCGGTCAGCTTTTGCTGACACACGTCCTTTCGGCGGCTCTGTGGAAATTATACAGGGCAGGAAACCGTTCCTGCCCTGTATTCTTATCCCTCATTCAGTTTTTCTCTCATACGTTCATAAAAACGGATGCCGGACAGCTTGATCAGTTTTGTCACAGCATGCGGCACACATATTTCCAGAACATCTCCCGTATGCAGCTCCCCCACAATCCTTCCATCTGCCGTAAAGGTTGCAAGGTCCTCGGTGTGCGCTTTTGTCTGCCCAAGCTTTAATGTAATGGTATCAGATGCATCTAAGACCAGGCTTCTTTTATTCAGTGCATGGGCACAAATCGGTGTTACGACCATTGCATGCGTATTGGGCGACATCAAAGGTCCGCCTGCCGAAAGATTGTAGCCTGTGGAACCGGTCGGCGTGGAAACTAAAAGCCCATCTGCACTGTACGTATCCACCAGTTCCTCGCCAACGTACACGGACACTGTAATCAGCCTGCAGCTCCCCCGCTTACTGATGACCATATCATTCAATGCATAGCAGGAAGACCGGCTGTCCGGCTGTAAAAACATCCTGTTTTCCTTTAACATAATCCTGTTTTCAATCACAAATTTTCCTTCTAACAGTCGATTCAGGGCTTCCTCTATCTGATTCTGGTCTACCTCTGTCAGAAACCCGAGCGTTCCTGTATTGACACCCAGAATTGGTAATTCCTTATGCACCAGATCAATCGCAGCCTGAATCATGGTTCCGTCTCCCCCCAGAACAATGACACATTCCGTTTCCCCGGAAATCTCTTTATTATCTGTAAAATGCCTGATGCCCTTTGAATTTGACAAATGATTCTGAAGAACCTGGCAGCTGCATGACCGGTCTTCAAGAAACTGACAGATTTTTCTTACCATCTGGTCATTTTTATCTTTTTCATTATTTGATATAATGCAAAAATGCTTTATTGCAGTATCCATATATTGTCCTCCGTTCGCAAAAAAGCTGTGTCAGTCCAATGCTGAATGTGCATTTTTTACCGTTTCGTCTGCCCATTCATAAAATTTTTTTTCCAAAACAGCCGTTTCTTTCTTCTCTGAGAGTTCTTCCTCCACCCCGTCCGGATGATGACCGGGTGTAATTCTATCTTCCGTCTTTTCCAGATAAAGCAGATATTCTATATTCCCCTCCGGTCCTTTAATTGGTGAGAAATCCAATGCCAGAATCTGGAAACCAATCGATGCTGCATATTCCATAATATGACAGACTACCTCAAAATGTACCTTTTTATCCCTTACAACTCCTTTTTTCCCAACCTTTTCCCTGCCGGCTTCAAATTGTGGTTTCACCAGGGCAACGATTCTTCCACGTTCTTCTAATAAATTTTTTACCGGAAGCAGCACTTTTTCCAAAGAAATAAATGCTACATCAATGGAAGAAAATGATATCTTCTCCGGAACCTGTTCCTCTGTAACGTAACGGATATTCGTCTTTTCCAAAGATACCACACGTTCATCGTTCCTTAACTTCCACGCCAGCTGGTTGGTGCCCACATCTATCGCATAGACCTTTTTTGCACCATTCTGAAGCATACAATCCGTAAATCCTCCGGTAGAGGAACCAACATCCATGCAAATTTTTCCATCCAGGGAAATGTCCCAGCTCTCCACTGCTTTTTCCAACTTATATCCGCCTCTGCTCACATATTTCATGGGCTTTCCCTTAATTTCAATAAGAACATCCTCCGAAAATGTACTTCCCGCTTTATCTTCACGTTCGCCCTCCACGAACACGTTTCCTGTCATAATAATGGCCTTTGCTTTTTCCCTTGTTTCTGCCAATGCCCTTTTAACCAGCAGAACATCTAACCTGACTTTATTTTTTTTCGGGCTATCCATATTTTTCTCCTTTATTCCGGTCACATTAACTCTTTGGTACGCCAGAAGAAATTTACAACCAAATGCGTTTTTCCTGACGCATGAAACATACTTTTTTGTTCCTCTGTCACTTTATTACAGAGAGGATTCTTTTTTCAATACACTCTGCACTGATTCTGTATTTTTCTTTTAACTGCCGGACAGCACCATGCTCAATGAACTGGTCCGGCAATGCCACCGGAAACACCGTAATCTGCTTTTCTCCCTGATACCATGCTGCGATCATCTGTCCAAATCCTCCTGTTATAACGCC
>CADBMP010000286.1 GCA_902795775.1 uncultured Lachnospiraceae bacterium
AGGGTGGGATTCGAACCCACGTGCCCTTGCGGACAAACGGTTTTCAAGACCGCCTCGTTATGACCACTTCGATACCTCTCCGTATTCCTTATGACTCAAGTGTTTTTCAACACTGCCTTACTAATATACCACTTTTTTTTATTCTCGTCAAGTATTTTTTTAAAATTTTTTAGAACTATTGTTACTATTCCCGGTCTGATTTTTAAAACCGGTCTTCTCCCACCGTAAGATTAGGTACTGCATTAAGCGTAAAATCTGCCCTGTGCCCTTTTATAAATTCATAATACCCCTGTGCCGCAATCATTGCCGCATTATCTGTACAATAGACCGGAGACGGATAACAAAGTGCAATCCCCTCCCTGTCACATGCCTCCTTCATGGCTTTCCGCAATGCAGAATTTGCCGCCACTCCGCCAGCCACCGCCAGCCTCTTTTCTCCAAGTCTTTTTGCAGCCGCCACCGAACGCTCCACCAGCACATCCACTACTGCCTGCTGAAACGAAGCCGCCACATCTGCCCGGTTCACTTCCATCTGTTTCATTTCACACTGATTCAGATAATTTAACACCGCAGATTTCACACCGGAAAAACTGAAATCAAATTCTGCGCCACTAATTTTTGCCCTCGGAAAATCAATGGCCGCCGGATTTCCCTCCCTTGCCGCCTTGTCAATTTTAGGGCCTCCCGGATATCCCAGTCCAATCGCTCTTGCCACCTTGTCAAACGCCTCGCCCGCCGCATCATCATGTGTCCGCCCAATCACTTCAAAACAATCGTAGTCCATGACACGTACCAGATGCGTATGGCCTCCTGATACGACCAGGCATAAAAACGGAGGCTCCAGTTCCGGATATTCAATATAAGTTGCTGCAATATGCCCTTCAATGTGGTGCACCGGAACAAGAGGCTTATCTGCCGCATATGCAATTCCTTTTGCTGCACCAACTCCCACCAAAAGAGCTCCAACAAGCCCCGGTCCATACGTAACGCTGACTGCATCCATTTTTTCCAAAGGCAGCCCGGCCTGTTTCAAGGCTGCATCAATTACCTGGGTAATTTTTTCAATATGCTTTCTGGAGGCAATTTCCGGAACCACCCCGCCATATAATGTATGAATTTCAATCTGTGAATCAATCACATTTGAGAGCACTGTTCTTCCATCCTTCACCACTGCTGCCGCTGTTTCATCACAAGAACTCTCTATCCCTAAAATATATGTTCCATCCATTTTTGTACTCCTGTACCGTCATCACCATATGCCATGTGCCATATCCCTTTCCACCATTCCCTGATATCTGCCTGCACCGGGACTTTCTGATTTCAGGAAAAATGTGGTGGTCATAAGCAGCACTGGCATCTGACTGTGCCGGGGCTTTCTGCTATTGTACCCCGGCATCCATAGCCTCCTGCTGCGTCGCTGATTTCCAGCCTAAAATCTTCCATTTTTTATTCTTCTTTTTCTTTTTATTTTCTTCAAGCCTGCACCGGAAACTTTCAAAAGAGGTCGCAGATTTTCCGCTCGTCTTTGTATGTACTGCCACAATGACCGTTGCATACTTTTTCTTATCTTTCCCTTTTTCCACCTTGACAGAATCATACTTTTCCACTACTGCCGAAACAATGGTTTCATTTCCGCGGTTCTCCCTATCCTTTAGAAAATTCTTAAGCATCTCTTCCTCAGAATTTTTCTTATCAGCCAGGAATTCCTCATCATAGAGCTTGCGAAGCTGCTTCATCATCTTTGAAACATCTTTATCCGAAGTCTTTTTATTGTACATATTTTTGAGATAACGCCAATATAATTTCACAACCTCCGTTGGCGTTTCCGGATAAGCAGTTTCCAAATCTTTTTCCATAAGAAGCTGGCCTTCCCCCGCCTTTTTCGTGCTGCTCCCTTTATTATTCATCATAAAGAAAATCCCCAGAATAAGCGCAGCCACCACCAGAATGGCAGCACATGCTCCCACAATCTTTGTTATTTTATTATTCATATCAATCTCATTCCTTTCTATCGATTTAAGATTATGCTTCACAACCCATGTTCATATGCTTCTATTCTTCCTCCGGATATAACAGTGTACAACTTTTTCCATCCTTCCCCGGAAAAGCATTTGGAAAGACCTTTTTCACAGCTTTCATATAAACCGAAGGTCTTAACAAAGACGGACTGTAATGTGTCAACCAGAGCTCCCCCGCCTCTGCCTCCTTCGCAACCTGCGCAGCCTCCATAAAAGTCATGTGCTTCTTCTCCTCCGCTTTTGCCTGATCCTCCTTTTCTCCATACATTCCTTCACAGATCAGAAGGTCCGAATGTTTTGCATGTGTAACAATGCTCTCCACCGGTCTTGTGTCCGTACAATAGGTCAGCTTTATCCCCGTTCTCGGCTCCCCAATGACCATATCCGGTGTATATGTACGCCCCTCTGTCTCCACCGTTTCCCCATGCTGCAAACGATTCCAGTACATCATGGGAACATTATTCTCCTTTGCTTTTTCAACAAAAAACTTTCCACCTCTTGGAATTTCCAGTGAATAACCATAACATGTAACATTATGCTGCACGCGAAACGCCGTCACATGATAACCGGAAAGCACAAAGCTTTCCTCCGGCTTTGTAAGCTCTATGTAATTTAACGAAAAAGGAAGTCCGGGCGCAATAATCCGGAGACTGTTCACTACCCGTTCCAGACCCTTCGGACCAATCAATGTCACCGGCTCTTTTCTGTCTGAATTTCCCATAGAAAGCAGCAGACCGGGCAGACCGCTGATATGATCCCCATGATAATGGGTAAAACAAATGGTATCAATCGGGTTCACGCTCCAGCCTTTTTCCCGTATTGCCACCTGGGTTCCCTCCCCGCAATCAATCAAAAGGCTGCTTCCCTCAAATCGTGTCATGAGCGCAGTAAGCCATCTTCCCGGCAGGGGCATCATACCACTTGTTCCCAGCAAACAAACATCCAACATATAGACAAAACCTTTCTGTATATAATCAAGACCTTCCAGAACCTGTAAACGGATCCTGTGCACCGGAGCCGGGTCATGCTTTGCTGCCCTGTTCTGCTCCGGAGCTGTGTGTATCATCATTTAAGTATATCATATTCCCTTTGTTTTTTCCAACTATATTTCTGTGACTTCTGTAATCTTCACAGGAATTTTAAAATGTGAAATCATTTCATCATAACACCGTTCACAAAGGACAAAGGAATGGAGAACCGCATCCTTCCCGGAAAAATATCCCCACTGTTTCCTTGCCTCAAAAGCATCTTCTTTTAAAATATCATGCTCCATTTTTAATTTTTTCCCACACTGATTACAATAAATTTCTTTCGTTTCCTGCATTTTTTCCTCCCTTCCCGGGAAACTGTCACAAAAATTTCCATTGCAGATGTATTCATCCCATATTTTGTGAAAATTTCCAAGCCGGCATAAGAACTTTCATGACTTGAAATTATTATACCTTTTTTCAGGATTCATGCCTAGTGGAAAAGGTTGGAACACATCAAAACGGCATCCTCTTTTGGAGCATCATAATACCCTCTCCGGAATCCGTTTTTTTCAAATCCCATTTTTTGATATAAGCCAATGGCAGGAGCATTTGATTCACGAACCTCTAAAAAAACGTTTTCAATATTTTTTTGTTTCAAAAAAGAAAAGCCCTCTTGTAAAAGCCGCTCTCCTATCCCCCTGTGCCTCATTTCTTCTGCCACCAGCATATTGCATAAATCGGCAGAATCCGCTGCAAGAAAGAAACCACAATAACCCACGACCTCTCCGTTTACTTCCGCAGAAAGATATATTGCATTTTCAGATGCCATGGCGTCCAAAAAGCTCTTTTCGCTCCATGGGCTTGAAAAACACGCATTTTCAAGCAGCAGGACTTTTTCTAAATCTGCCTTTCTCATTTTCCGGATAATAAGCTCCGGTTCCTGTATTTTCTGTTCCGGCTTTTCCTGCATGTTTCACCTCGTTTCCAGATTTTTTACTGTCTGTGCTTTCCCTGTTTCTTATTCTTTTGTTACATTCCCTGTTCTGCCTTCAATTTTTCACTCCGCTCACGCTCTGCCTGTGATTTTCTAAGATAAACCGGCCGATGTGTCATGGCATTTTCCATTTTTCCCTCTGAATAATAGATTGCACCTAACGCCGCTACTGCTGCTGCACTCTGCCTGTTTAAATGTGCCGGTGCAAATTCATATGGTACTATCATTTCTCTGTGTATGGTATCCATTTGTACCGGAACACCATCCCCTAAAAAAATCACTTTTTCCCCCAGACGATTCACCTCCGAAAGAATTTCCAGAATATCGGCTGCTTTCTGTGGTATACAAATTTCCAATTTTCCTTCTTTTATCCGGTATGCCCCGGTATATACCTGATTCCGTCTGGCATCCATCATCGGACAGATCAGATGCTCTGTCATTGCCATGCGGTATGCCAGTCCTTCCAATGTCGGCACAGATACAACGGGCTTTCCAAGCACATAAGCAATCCCCTTTGCTGTAGAGGAGCCAATCCGAAGCCCTGTAAAAGAACCCGGTCCTGCTGCCACTGCCACTGCATCAATCTCATTTTTTTCTATCCCTGACATTTTTACCACCTGGTCAATCATTGGGAGCAGGGTCTGTGAATGTGTTTTTTTGTTATTTACCGTAAACTCTGAAACCACTGTATCATCTGCAAGCACTGCTGCTGAAGCCACCAGTCCCGAGCTGTCAATTCCTAAAATCTTCATTCTTTTTTCCCGGCATTACGATTAAAAGCCGCAGCCTTTTCTCCTTTCCATAAAGAATCCTAAAACCTGTGGCTTTACAGCCACTCATCATTTTTACGCATCACAATCCTTCGGTAATCCGTCCCTTTTGCCAGATTTTTCCCAATGCTGACCGATACACAATGCTCCGGCAGAATATCACGTATCAGCTCTGCCCACTCAATCAGGCAGACCCCGTCTCCATAAAAATAATCCTCATACCCGACTTCATCCATTTCGCTAATATCTGAAATCCGGTAAACATCAAAATGATAGAACGGAAGCCTTCCGCTCTCATAAATATTTACAATCGTAAAGGTAGGACTGGAAACCGGCTCTGCCACTCCAAGCCCCTTCCCAAATCCTTTTGAAAAAACTGTTTTCCCTGTTCCCAGCTCTCCATTTAACAAAAAAATTTCTCCGCCTCTGCACGCCTTTCCCAGAGAAACACCAATATCAAAGGTTTCCCGTTCCGAATTGCTCTCCCATATCGTTTCCGTCATCTTCCTCCCTTTCCTCCTCTGAAATCTCATCAGAATCTGACTCCCCTTCTTCCTCTGAAATCTCATCAGAATCTGCCGCATAATTTTCCTCTCCGGAATCTGTTTCACCGCTTTCTGCGTCAGAATTTTCAGCCTCAACCTCTCCGGCTGTTTCAAGCTCCGTATCCTCCGGCTCATAATCCTTATATTTTTCCATGCTTTCCTTTACAAGCTTTATCATGGCATCGAACTGTCCCGTACAAAAATCTTTTGGAAAGATAAATGCCCTGACAGGAGACATGTAAAGATATATCACATTTTTCAGATAAACTGCCTTGCGAATCTCAAACCAGTGAACCTCTGCTTTTTTGTCCCCCTGGGAAATTTCAATTTTCTCCCCCGTCAAGGTATAATGCAGGGCTTCATTGATGTCCTTGCTTTTTTTAATCTGCCTGCTGCATTTAAAAAATAAAAGGACGGGCTGAACCACCGGAAACAAAAGTGCCACCATCAAAAGCACACATAATGTTGATGCAGGTACCTTTCCAAGATTCAAAAGAAAAAA
>CADBMP010000287.1 GCA_902795775.1 uncultured Lachnospiraceae bacterium
GAATTAGTGGCAATGATCGGTTCTGCGGTAGCGACCAGCATTTCCGACATTCCGTTTGCAGGACCATGTGCAACAACGCAGATGGGACTGATAGACGGGGAATTTGTTGTGAACCCGAACCAGGAGCAGTGGGACGATGGAGATATGCGCCTTACGGTGGCATCTACAAAGGAACGTGTCATCATGATTGAAGCAGGTGCGAATGAAGTTCCGGAGGATCGGATGATTGAGGCTATTTATAAATGTCATGAAGTCAATCAGCAGATTATTGCATTGATTGATAAAATGGTAGAAGAAATCGGAAAACCGAAGCATGAATATACCAGCTGTGCCATTCCGGAGGAAATGTATGAAAAAATGAAGGAAATCGTGCCGCCTGCCGAAATGGAGGAGGCTGTCTTCTCTGATGATAAACAGGTGCGTGAAGAAAATGTACGAAAGGTGACAGAAAAGTTAGAGGAGGCATTTGCGGACAATGATGAGTGGCTGGAAATTTTACCGGAAGCGGTTTACCAGTATGAGAAAAAGACGGTCCGCAAGATGATTTTAAAGGATCATAAAAGACCGGATGGGCGTGCCATCGACCAGATCCGTCCGCTGGCAGCAGAAGTGGATCTGATTCCAAGAGTACATGGTTCTGCCATGTTTACAAGAGGACAGACGCAGATCTGTAATATTACGACCCTGGCTCCTCTTGCAGAATGCCAGAGAATCGATGGCCTGGACTTAAATAAGACAAGCAAGCGTTATATGCATCATTATAATTTCCCATCTTATTCTGTGGGAGAAACAAAGCCGAGCAGGGGACCGGGAAGACGTGAAATCGGTCATGGGGCATTGGCAGAAAGGGCACTTCTTCCGGTGCTTCCTTCAGAGGAGGAATTTCCGTATGCCATCCGGAGTGTGTCTGAAACCTTTGAGTCAAATGGCTCTACTTCCATGGCGTCCACCTGTGCATCCTGTATGTCCCTGATGGCAGCAGGTGTGCCAATTAAAAAGATGGTAGCAGGAATTTCCTGCGGACTGGTGACAGGTGATACGGATGATGATTTTGTCCTTCTGACAGATATCCAGGGGTTAGAGGATTTCTTTGGCGACATGGACTTTAAAGTGACAGGAACTACAGAGGGAATTACAGCAATCCAGATGGATATTAAGATTCATGGACTTACCAGGGCAATTGTGGAGGGAGCCATTGCAAGATGCAGGGAAGCACGCCTGTTCATTATGGACAACTGTATGAAACCGGCAATAAGTGAGCCGAGGGCAGATGTCAGCAAATATGCACCAAAGATTATCCAGACACAGATTGATCCACAGAAGATTGGGGATGTGGTCGGTCAGAGAGGAAAGACAATCAACACTTTGATTGAAAAAACAGGTGTTCGGATTGACATTACAGACGATGGAGCTGTTTCCATTTGTGGGGAAGACAGGGCAATGATGGAGGAAGCATTGCGGTTAATAGAGATTATCACGACTGATTTTTATACCGGACAGGTGTTGGAAGGAGAAGTGGTAGGAATCAAGGAATTTGGCGCATTTGTTGAATTTGCACCTGGAAAAGAGGGAATGGTCCATATTTCCAAGATTTCTAAAGAAAGGATCAATCATGTGGAAGACGTACTTACCCTTGGGGATCATGTAAAGGTAGTATGTCTGGGGAAGGATAACCGTTCAGGCAAGATGAGTTTCAGTATAAAAGATGTGAAGTAGCAAAGTCAGAAAAACACCAGTTTCCATGACGGAAGAAATGTTTCCGTTATGGAACTCCCGGTGTTTTTTTGGCAGGAATGACTTGGGAGAGCAGGAAGACCATATGAAAAAAAAATTAAGAATTGATTTCAGGCTGTTGATTGGTCTGGCAATATGTCTGATATTGGGGAATCTATGTGTTTTCAAGTTTCAATCGCCGGATATGCCATATGAAGCGAAGCTGTATTCATCATATGAAAAAGGAAAAGAAAAAGTCACCCTGGACAGTAAGGTGTTTGTGGTCAATATTCCTTCGGATGTGGATGGAGAGATGAGTCCGGAGAAAAAAAATGAGTTGGACCGCAGACGCCTGGAAGAAATCTGTTATCTGACAGGAAGACAGTTCGTTTCTGCAAAGGGAGTTTTTGTTCTGGGAACGGAGCTGTTAAGTCAGCCATCCAATGAAAGGGAATGTATTTCAGCATTTCGGGGAGCAGGAAATGTATTCTGGCATTTCAATGCCAAAAACATCAACTATTATCATTATGATGATAAATGTGGCCAGATAAAATTTTTAGATTCATCTGAGGGCGGATTAGAGCGTTTTCAGGTATATGGAACCGGAAGGTATGACAAAGATTTTGTTTCCTATTACATGATGGTTCTTGATGGAAATAAGGTATATTATGATGAAAAAGCCCATGTTTATAGTATTTCAGAGCCGTCCGGCCTGAAAAGGAAGCTTTATGCGCTTGAGGATGGAACGGTCAGGGTGCGTCAGACTTCTACATATGATGTGGAATATTTTGATATTGATGAGCTGTATTCCATGCTGCGTAAAACGCCTGACA
>CADBMP010000288.1 GCA_902795775.1 uncultured Lachnospiraceae bacterium
GCAAAAAGCCGTTATAAATCTCTATTGAACTTTTCAAAGAATTTAAGGTATCTGTATATTCATCTCCCGTGATACAATTCACATCCTTTAACTCATCTACTGCCAGTTCATATGTATACATATCTAAAAGCGCATACCCTGTCTGCCTTTCTATAAAAAGATTTATCTTTTTTATACTTTTTAAAATACGCTCACTTTTCTTCTTGGAAATTTTTCTGCCGGATGAAATATACTCTTCTGCTAATTTTTTTCCTTCTGCCGCTTTACTGACAATATTATGAAATCCTTTTTCCAGATCTAGAATATTTTCCCTGAACGGATTAAAATCTAACACTTCAAAAGTTTCAGGAACCTTAGCCAAAAAATCATGAAAATCAAATTCTTTTCCTTCACAATATCGATCAATAGCCTCTGCAAATGCCATGACTTCAGAACCATGAATCAAAGCCCCTCCCTCGGTAGCATCAACCACTTTGATGTCCTCATGTTCCTGAATAAAATATTCAAACCAGTTCCTGAACATCTTCCAGTCATGTCTTGTCCTTACTGAATCGCCATGAATCCCCTCCACCATTTCAATGAATGCATCTTCATTTAATACATGATTTTCATAACCTCCTGCATGTGTTTTTTCTCCATCATAAGCTAAATCCTGCCCAATGAGTATCACAGTTTTAAAGCCTAATAGCCGTATCAATTCTAAAGCATCGGTCGCCACAGACCCCCCCGCATCAATGTTGGGAAAAAACATTCCGAACCGGCCATATAAAATATCTATAAAAAACGAATTACCGCCCCATATTTTACGCCCGGCATGAAATTCCATCAACTTTGCCGGAGCCTGCATGGTGCAAAAAAGAGGTTTTTCTTTTGAACCCGGGAATTTACTAAGATACCATGTCGGTTTTCCGGGATCGACCGTATTAATACAATCATATGGCAGTCCATTTGCCTCTAACACACGCACCGCTGAATCTGTGGCAACAATAAATGCCCTTCCCTCTGCTTTTTTCAGAAGGGACATATTCTTTTCCAGAGATGGTCCCGCAGATACAATAATGGCCGGAATATCATCCGGTATTTTCCCCATAAGCTCCGTAATATAATTGCTATGTTCAATATATCTCAAATTTCGCAGTGTATTCGTAACCGTTCTATGGGCAAACCATACATTCGTATCCCTTCTGACACGCATCATCTGATTTGCAGAATATACCGTATTCATAAACTCTTGATACTCTTTTTCAAATAGCTGATCATAACAAATATGGCTGCAATGAATCTGCGTGGCTGCATTATGCCAGTTCAGAACATAATCCACAATATTTTTATAATCCTGAAGTCCTTCTTCACCAAGAAAAATGTGAAACCGCCGGTCAGTCAAAATATCCGTTATATCCTCCTTTTCTAAGACATAACGAAATATTTCCGCATTTGGTTCCCACAAATATACCTCAGAATCCACCGCTGCCCTGTGCAAAAGTTCCCGCACAAAAATACCGTTTCCAAACCCAAACATAAACACATTAATATCAAGATTCTGAAACTCATACTGGTCTGCCCACTTCTTTGCCTCCTCCATAGGACGATACGCACTATTCAACCGGTATTTCTTTTCTTCCGTTTCCACAACTAATGCATGATTTCCGTCTCTTGTTTTCAGAAATTCCACCTTCAGGGCAGAATTTTCTTTTTCCTCTTTCTCCATTTCCTTAACGACCGTAGAAAACCGTTTCTGCAATGCCTCTTTATTCTTTTCAAAAAATTCCATATTTTCTGCACCCCTGTCTCACTTGCTATTCCATATTCTCCATAATTTCCTCTATATATTCTACAAAATCATATTGGAGAATATCAGCTAAAAGGATCATGTCACACTCTTCTAACGCCTTCATTGCCTCCGTCAGGTTTTCCTTTATCCGTTCCTCATCCAGCGCAAATTCTTCATGCTCCTGTCTATATGAAAACAAAGTATCTGTCACCCCAAGAAGCTTTTCTAAGATACCGTCAAATCCTGACAATGCTTCTCTTGTTTTCTGCTGATAGAACAAATCTATATTATTTTTCATTTCCTCTATGGTATCTGCCACCATCTGTTTTTCCTTACTCATAAACTTTTCCACCTCAATCTTTGTTTATTTTCTCTTATCTAAAAAATACCCCTGCCCCTGCGGATACTGCGTTTCCATCTGTCTGGCATACATTCCCGCAGATCTGCTGTTCAGACGGTATTCCTGAATCTCCTGCCTTTTTTTCCCAGCAAGCATATCAAACCTTTGTTTGTTTCTCTGCTCTAACGCCTGAATCTTTACCCCCAAATCCGTATTCTGCCGGATCAGATTCTGCATTTCCAAAATCTGTGGTTTATACTCTGTTTTATTTTTTTTCAGGTCAGCTTCCACCCGGTTATACATTCCTTGAAACCCTTGGTCAAGATCAAGCAGCTGCCGGACCAAGATATCCTTGATATCCAGAATTTCATCAAACCTATCTGTATCCAGTTCCTGTTCTGCCAAAATAATTTCCTGTTTCCTTGTTGCATCAAAAATTTTTTCCAGAATTCCAAGCTTGTTTTTCAAGGCATCCTTCATGGCTGTGATGTAAACCATATTTTCCTTATTTACCATTTGCAACACTCCCCTAAAAAAGACTGCCCTGCTGCATGATATTACAAGACAGCATAGCAGTCCATCTGCTTCCTGTTCTTCTTATACAACATGATTCAACCGCATCACTTCCACCCACGTATCACGCATGGTCTTAATATGCTCCAATGCTTCTTCTAAAATTTCCGCGTCCTTTTTCATATTGGACTCCACGAGCCTGCGGTATATATAATCATATACCTGATCAAACTCTTTCGCAACAGGATATTTCATATCCAGATCCATGCGGAGCTGTACAATGATATTTTCTGCTTTTTTTATGTTTGTATTTGCTTTTAAGATATCCTTTTCACGAATTCCATCCAATCCTATATTGCAGAATTTCACCGCTCCCTCATAAAGCATCAAAATCAGTTTGGCAGGTGATGCCGTCTGAACCATATTATGCTGATATAATTCTGCTGCATTCCTTAACTGCGCCATTATTCCCTCCTCCTAATATCCATCAACCAAAGAATCCGGACAGTGTATTTTGCTGTGACTGCAGGTTGGACATCGCCTTCTCCATTGCAGAAAACTGCTTATAATAACGGTCCTCCATATCAGCCAGTTTCTTTTCCCATGTCGTAATATCCTTTTTGTACTGGTCGACCTCTTTCTTCATCTTTTTATCATTATAAAAAGTCATCGTACTGCTATATGTGGTCGAACGCATTTTCTTGGTAAGATCATCATACAGTCTGCCGGCAAGTCCGTTCATAATCTCCATGGCAAGATCAGGGTCTGTATCTAACATTTTCTGCAATTTATTTTTAGAATCTGCATAAAGAGGATCGTCCTCATCTCCCATAATGTGGAGCAGACCCTTTTCCGTATAATCCTTTGATGTCATGATGCCTAACGATGCAAGCGAATACTGCTTTCCGTTGGAAGCTGTATATGTTCCCATCATATCCACCCGGAAACTGGTAATCAGACCACCTAATGTATCATCTCTGCGAAGAAGCGAACTTTTTACCAGAGTCTCCCATTTTTCCACTTCATCATCCGACATCTGCTCCTTCATTTCTTTCGTCAGGACATCATACCCCTTGGCTTTTTTCGCATCATAGCTTGTATTCATGGTCTTTAGGATTGTATTGTATTCTGAAATAAAATCCTTCACCACATCATAAACAGCAGATGTATCCTTTCCAACGGTAATGGTCAGTTCGGAATCCTTCGTTGCATCCAAAATATTCAACGTCAGTCCATTTACTGATAAAGTGGAATTAGAACTGGACAAGGTTGCCCCGTTAAAGGTAATTTCAGCATTACTCGCTTTCACAACAACCATTCCCACATCATTCCCGGCCGCATCCTCTTTCAGATTTTCCTTACCTGTAACATTCTGCATTCCCAGACTTTTTAAAGCATCACTGGCATGAGCAGGATCCGCCATATAAGTTTCATCAATCACCATATCATCTTTATAAGAAGAAGCAATTCCATCCAGATTAATATGAAGCTGCTCAGGCGTATCGGTCAATAAAGCAAAATCCTTATCACCGGAATCACCAAAAGCTCTAATTGTCCATTTAGGACTTATATCCTCTTCTTTTTCTTTGATTGCAATATCAGCACTCACGCCGACCGTTGCTGCTGCCGTATTGATTGCTCCCTGTACATAATCAGATTTCATTTCATCATTCAGTTCTTTTTCAATTAAATCCGAAATCACTTTCTTGTTTTTTTCAGCATTTTCAGGATTATTATACCGACTCACCGCCTCTGCCAAAGCATCATCATCTGACATGCCCGGATTTGCCTTCAAAACCTCTGCCTTATAAGCATCAATCACAGCCTGCTTGCCAACACCCGTTCCACCACTGCCATCATCAGCAGCTATCGTCTCAACATTCCCTTCTGCATCCCTTGTGACACCATATTTAATATCAATCTGACTTCTAATCTGCTCCTCAAAATATGAGGTCATTCTTGTTTTTCGGGCCTTATCCAGATAATCCTCCAACTTTGTTTCTACATCTTCATACTTCTTAGTTCCTAACTGCAGACCATTAAATATATTATTGACTGCCTCTTTATCTGCCATAGAAAGATGTTCATATCCAATCGCATCTCTCCACCCCTTCAATGCCTCTACTTCAGCCGCTCCAAGCTTTATTGCCTGAACAGAAAAATTCTGGTTTTCCCCACTTGAAGCAGAACTGATAAAAAAGCGGTTCTGCGTAGTATCATAAGTCGCATTCAGACCAACACTTTGTGCTGCGGTAAGAAAATCCGAAATGGTGGTATCCTGATCTACATTCAACACAGTCGTCTTTTTCCCATTTTTCGCCGAAAACTGTATCTGCGTATCTGTAAATTGAGTACCATTTTTCAAATCCATCAGCTTTGTATTTGCAGTAATTTTATTATCATCCTTATCCGTCCCTAACTTTCCACTCGTCACATACTGTGCAGAAGCCACAGACTTCACCTTAATACGATACGTTCCCTCTGCCGCATTGCTGTCTGCCGTTGCTGTAACCTTGCTGGAATCCGAACTGGAGGCTGATTTTGTTTTAAAGGTGGACTGCATCTTCATCTTATTTAAAGAAGATTTATAAAAGTCATAAATCTTCGTATTCATGTCCGCCCAAAGCTCTTGTTTCCATTCCAGCTTCTGTTTGCTGCTTTCTATTTTTGTTTTCTTGTACGTCTGTGCAGACATTAACGCCTTTACAACACTGTCTGTATCCAGACCGGACACCATTCCCGATAACCTGATTGCCATAACCATTCCCTCCTATCTCTTTCTATGCCGGACTCCTTATATGTATCTCTGATTCATAACATGATATCAAAGCCAAAAGATATAAAACCACCATTTGACGCCAACGTCATAACATCTATGCATAACATCAGTTTCATAGCAAAAAACAGATAATTATCTTTTTTCATCTATGATAATTCCTGCTATTTCCCAAATCTTTTTTATTGCCTCTAATGTCTTTTCCGGTGGAACCTCACGAATCAGCTCCTCTGTCTCATCATCAAAAACCTTAATACTGATCCGTTTCGTTTCTTCATCATAAGTATATGCACAATGCGTCCTTTCTATTTGTGAGTTCAAAAGAGACATTGCTGCATCAATACTGGATTTAGATGGCTCCTTTTCCGGAATCTGAACCTGCTGGATACCCGGTTCCCCATCTTCTGCATCTGACAGTAAACTGTTAATTGGCGTAATAGCCATACTGGCAGCATCTACTGTAGGCTTCTCTTTCGGCGGAGATATTTTGCTGCTCTCCTCCTTCACCGGAACAGAGATACCCTTATCAAATCCTCCTGCCGCACTACCAGCCAAAGATTCCATCTGCATAACCTCACCTCCATGTGATTTTTTTCTAAGCCCTCTTAATCACCTTCACAATATGAAACCAGAATTAAGAGAGTATGACTGCCTCCGGCAGACTTTCCTTGCATATACTAATAACCTATAACTTATATCGTCATTTTTTTTAAAAACTTTACTCTCCCTTTCCAAAGACACTCTTTAACCGGGAAATATCTACCTCCTGCCCTGCACTCTTATTTTCCTCCTGAATCTGGGCAAAAATTTCTTTTCGATAAATTGGTACAGATTTTGGTGCACTGATACCAAGCTTCACCTGATCCCCCTTAATCTCAAGAAGTGTAATTTCTATCTCATCACCAATCATAATGGACTGACCCGATTTTCTGGCTAATGCTAACATATTCTTCCTCCTATTTGTCGCAAAAAATGCAAAATATTGATACCCATTCAACCAATGCCCCCGAAAATATTGACTGCTTAATGTAATGATTCAGCCTTCTGTGAATCCATACGGATCCATAATGCGCAATAATAGTTATGCCCAGAAATATCCCAAAGAAAATTTGAAGTTTTTAATTTTTTTGAAAGATAATCCTAGAAAACGAAAACGGTTACTTCAAAATACTTTATTGAAACAAAGTCAAATTATTAGGGTGTGAGAAAATAAAAAGGCTGAACCACAACAGACAATTTCTTATTTTCTATTCTCCTGTATCAAAGCATGCCTGATCTCATAATCATCATTTTCCACAATAATCTGAATTCCACGCCTGTTTTTTGTATTGATCAAAATTGGAGCCTTCATATTTACTGTTGTCTTTGTAACATCCCCCGGAACAGTTGCCAGCAAAAACACTGCCAAATCCTCACTCTCAAACTCTCCTAACTCTTTTAACA
>CADBMP010000289.1 GCA_902795775.1 uncultured Lachnospiraceae bacterium
ATTTTGAAACAGCCAAAGGGTTTGAAAGCTGCCATATCAGAATGCATTGGTACAGTCTATAAAGATATTGGAGGGAAGCAAGAGGGAATTTTACTTCCCTGCAGGGAAAAGGAAATTAGGCTGACGGATAAAAATTTTATTTTTGCTGAAAGCAGACTGCACTATGTATATATTCATATGGATGAACAGGGTGTGATAAATGAATATTCTATCAGGGAAACTTTAGATTATTTAGAAGAAATGATTTCGTTTCAGGGAATCATCAGGATACATAAAAGTCATCTTGTAAATGCTGCATTTATCAAGTATATTAAGAGATACGAGGTAGAAATGAAAATGGGAAGGAGACTGCCGGTTTCGCAGGGAAAATATGGTTCTGTCCGCAAGGCATATGCGGAGTATTTGGGAGGAAACCTATGAGCATTTATATTTGTAGTGGACTATATACGATGATTTATGTAATATTGTGCAGCCTTTTTGCTTCTGCTTTTTCTAAAAAGAGGCAAAGAAAAAGAGTAATATATATAGCCATCATGCTGTCATGGGGATTATCGGAATATCTTTTGTCTATTTTCCTTGATCGTTATGTGGTTATTAAGATGGTAGTTGTTATTCTGATCAATACTGCTCTATTATTGCTTCTATATGATGATACAATGAAGAAAAGCATTTTTTTATCGCTTTTTTATCAGCTATTATGTGCAATTTCTGATTATAGTTCCATTGTTCTTTTAGGAAAATTAGTTCAGAATGCAGAAATAGACAGAATGGGAGAAGGGCATTTTGAATTATTGGCAGGGATTTTCAGCCAAATGATGGTTTTAATGCTTTTGTTCTTTATGAAAAAAAGAAATTTGTCTTTAAAAGGCGAAATCATGACGGAGCATCAATGGATGAAATTGTTTATAGTTCCTATTTTTTCACTATTGGGCATCTATGCAATGTATTCCTATTTTGGCGGGGACATGGAAAGAGAGCAGCAGAATACAATCCTTTTTATTGCTTTTGGTCTGGTGTTTATGAATTTATATATCTTTTTTTTGATCTGCGAGATTGCAGAGGGAAAGGAGATGGTGAAAAAAAGCGTTTTGCTTGCGGAAAGAAACAGACAGTCGCATAAGCGATTTGAAGAAATAAAGGAACGGTACGAGAGAATCAGAAAAAAGGAACATGAATTTGAAAACCAGATGATGGCAGTATTTGCATTGGCTGAGAAACAGGACTATGAGGGGATTAAAAAGATTTCAGACAAATATATTCATTCCGGTTATGCTTTGGAATATGGCTTTGACACGAATCATCCGGTGGTCAATGTCATCTTTAATGAACGGTATTATTCTGCACTGGATAGGGGAATGCTTATCGTATATAAATTTAATGATTTATCAAAGCTGCCACTTGATGAAGCAGAGGTATCTATCGTTTTATCCAATCTTTTGGATAATGCAATGGAGGCTTGTGAAAAATGTGAAACAGATAAGATCATTTATGTGAATTTTTTTGTAAAAGAGTATGATGTTCTCTTAAAAGTAGAAAATCCATTTATAACTGAGATGAGGAAAGAAAATGGCAGGTTATTATCAACAAAGCAGGATGACATTCCGCATGGATTTGGAATAGAGAATATCCGGGAAATTGTGGATCGGCATGATGGGATATATTCTGTTAAGTATTCCGACCATATATTTAAGGTGATTATAGATATACCGCTCATATAAGGAATGATTTATAGGGAAGAAGGACTTTAGATAGTCCTTTTTTGTTGCAGAAAAATAAATATTTATTGGTGTATCAAAATGAAAAGTTGTAATTTCTGCCAGAACATTGTAATTCCTGCCTAACATCTTGAAAAAATATCAGATAACTGTTATACCTAAATTTAAGGAACCGTTTGGTAAGAAGTTAATTTTTAAGGAAATGGGTGTTTCAATATGATAGAAAAACTTGTTTTGGCAATGAGCAACAATAATTTAATAGAGGATTCTGAATCAGAGTATATGATTTATGTAATGTCGCTGTTGTTTGAAAAGATTGTTTCCATAATTTCAATATTGCTTATCGGAATCTGTATGAATTCATTTGTTGAAATAATTTTGTTTTTGATTTTTTTTAGTTCCTTAAGAAAATATACCGGAGGATACC